>QGUH01000877.1 GCA_003242355.1 Pseudomonadota bacterium | reverse complement strand
GTAGAGGCCACCTCGGGCGCACAGCTCCGCGTGCGTGCCCTGCTCCACCACGCGCCCCTCGTCGAGCACGATGATGTGGTCGCAGAGCGCCGCGGCCGCCACGCGATGCGTGATGAGCACCACCGAGCGCTCCGCGCTCTGCCGCTCGATGGCTTCGAGGATGCCGCGCTCGGTGCGGGCGTCGACGGCGCTCAGCGGATCGTCGAGCACCAGGATGCGCGGCGAAGAAATGAACGCCGCCGCGAGCGCGACCCGCTGTTTCTGCCCACCGGAGAGCTGCACGCCTCGCTCCCCGACGACCGTATCGAGCCCATCGGGCAGCGCGAGGAGCTCGTCGAGGATGCGCGCGTCGGCGGCCGCGCGCCGGATGCGCCGCTCGTTGTCGGGAGAATCCGGATCGTCGAGGGGGAAGCCGATGTTGCGACCCGCCGTGGTCGAAAACAAAAACGCGCTCTGCTGCGCGTAACCAATCGTCTGGCGCACGGTGGCGATGGGCAGGTCGCACACGTCGTGTCCGTCGAGGAACACGGTACCCCGCGGCGTCGGCTGGAGCCGCGCGAGCAAGAGCGCGAGCGTGGACTTGCCGCTGCCGGTGCGCCCCACGATCGCGAGCGACTTGCCCGGCAAAAGCTCGAAGCCGACGTCCTCGAGCACGCGATGGTTCCCGTACGAGAAGGACAAATGCTTGACCTCGAGATGCCCGGCCACGGCCGTCGGCGCGAGCGAGCCGTCCACCACGTCCGGCTCGGCACGATACACCTCGGCGAGGCGTGAATACGAGGCGCGCCCACGCTGCACCAGGCTCAGCACGAACCCGAGCGAAATGAGCGGCCAGGTCAACCGACCGAGCGCGCGATAGAACGCGAGGAAGCCGCCCGGGTCGAGCTCGCCGCTCAAAACGAGCGAGCCGCCGTACCAGAACACCACCACGACGCCGACGGCAATCGTGGATTGGAGCACGAGCCCGAACGACCCGCGCAGGTAAGCGAGCCGCAAGCTCTTGTCGAGATACTCGCGGTTGTCGCGCTCGAAGTCTTCGAGCTCGCGCGCCTCGAGGCCGAAGCTGCGCACCACGCGCACGCCCGCGATGCTCGCCTGCACGCGCGAGCTCATTCGCCCGAGGCTCTCCTGATTTTCGCGCGTCCGCGTGTAGAACTGGTGCGAGAAGCGGCGAGTCACGAACAGGAGCAGCGGCAGCGGCGCGAGGGCCGCGAGCGTGAGCTTGGCGGATATGGGAACGACCACGGCGAGCGCGCTCGCCAACGCGAACACCGTGTTGATCACGTTCAGCACGCCGAAGCCGAGCAGGAGGCGCACCTGGGTGAGATCGTTGGTGACGCGGCTCATGATCTCGCCCGTGCTCATGCGTTGGTAGAACGACGGCCCGAGCAAGAGCAGGCGATCGTGCAGGGCCCGACGGAGCTCGTACTCCGCCATGCGCCCCGCGTTGAAGATCGTCATCCGCGACAGCACGCGCACCGCGAGCCCGATGCACGCCACCGCAACCAAGGTGATGCCGAGAATCGTCGCGCGCCGGCTCTCGTGAGCGAGCGCGGCATTGATCGCGAGCCGGAGCCGCGTATCGAACCAGTACTGAGCGAACTGGTAGGCGCCGAGCAGGATCAGCCCCACGAGATAGCGGGGGGCGTGCCGCCGGAACTGGGCCTTGAGTCCGACCGGGATGCTCGCAGGCGCGGAAGCGGCATCGTGAGACATTGCGGGCCGGAGAATCTAAGGTCTTCTCGCGTTACGTCGAGGGCGCGGCGCGCAAGATCTCTCGCTGAGCCCGTCACTCCGGCCCAGGGGCCCGGAGGCCGCTCGCACGGCACGCCCCCTGCACGCGATTCGAGCCAAGTGGCGCGTTTTCGGCTTCGGTGCAGACCGCACCGCTCCTTGGCGCTGCGACCCCACCCGAGCGAAGCACCCATGGCGCGAGTGTTCATCAGCATGGCGGGTGAGGGCCGTGGTCACGCGAGCCGCGTGCTCGCGCTCCTTCCCGAGCTCGCGGCACGCCACGACGTCGCCTTGTTCGCGCCCGGCGATGCTTACGCCTTGCTCGAGCCCGTGGCGCGCCGGATGAACGTCTCCATCGACCGCATTCCCGGTCTTTCGAACCGATACGCGGCCGACGGCCGCCTCGATTATCGGCGCACGTTCGCGAGCGGCGCGCGCTTCGCCGTGCACCTGCCCTGCCTGATCGGGCAGCTTGCGGATCGCGTCCGCGCCGATCGCCCGGACCTGGTGATCACGGACTTCGAGCCCGCGTTGCCGCGCGCCGCCGAGCGGTGCGACGTGCCGTACGTCAGCGTCAATCACCAACACTTCATGGTCGTGAGCGACCTGTCGTCGCTCCCGAGCCGTCTGCGCTGGCATGCGACCTGGATGGGCGCCGGCATTCGCTTCATGTACCGACACCAGGTCGCGACGATCGTCTCGTCCTTCTTCCACCTGCCGCTCAAGCCCCGCTATCGCGACGTGGACCAGGTGGGCGTGCTCTTGCGGCCCCCAATCCTCGAACGCACGCCGCGAGCGGGCGAGCACCCGCACGCGTCTTCGCCGAGGCCTCCGCCGCCGTCGCTGCTGACGGCGCTGCACTCCTGTCTCCGTCCCGTCCTCTCGTACGGCGAGCAGGTACCTCGTTGCCACG
>QGUH01000876.1 GCA_003242355.1 Pseudomonadota bacterium | reverse complement strand
CCGGCGCGGACCCCAACGCACCCCCTGGCCTCTCGCCGGGTGTAGGCCGACGCGGGCTTGGAAGCCCAACTCCCCGTCGTGGCGGACGCCAGGTCAGGCGCCGAGCACGTCGGCGATCGTGTAGCGGCCGGGGGAGCGGCCGTGGATGAAGCGGGCGGCGCGCAGGGCGCCGTGGGCGAAGACGTCGCGGTTCGTCGCGCGGTGCACGAGCTCGATGCGCTCGCCGGCGCCGAGCAGGTACACGGTGTGATCGCCGACGACGTCGCCGCCACGCACCGCGAGCACGCCCATCTGCTCCGCCTTGCGCGCGCCCACCTCGCCGGAGCGCCCGTGCAGCTCGGTGAGCTCGGGGCGTGCGCGCGCGGCCGCCTCCGCGAGACGGCGCGCCGTGCCACTCGGTGCGTCGACCTTGTTCTTGTGGTGCACCTCGACGATCTCGACGTCGAAGCCCGGCCCCAAGCGCCGCACGGCCTGCTCGACGAGCTCCGCGAGCACCTGGACGCCGAGGCTCATGTTGGGCGCCCAGAGCACCGGCACCACTTCCGCCGCGCGATCGAGCGCCCGACGGCCCGCGTCGTCGAGCCCCGTGGTGCCGCTCACGATGGCCACGCGCTTTTGCGCCGCTGCCGCGAACAGCCCGGGCGCGGCATCGGCGCGCGAAAAGTCGATCACCACGTCCGCGCCGAGCAGCCCCGAGGCGGTATCGGCGCTCGTCACCACGCCGAGCGGGCCGCCTCCGGCAAGCTCGCCGAGATCGCGCCCGAGCAGCGGATCGGTGCTCGCGCACACGGCGCCCACGATCGAGAGGTCGTCCGCGGCGCGCGCGAGGCGCGCGATGGCGAGGCCCATGCGCCCGGTGGCGCCGAACAGAGCGAGCTTGATCATGCCTCGAGTCCCTCGAGCAGGGCCGCGAGCCGTGCGCGGCACTCGGTGCTCGCCTCGACGAGCGGCGGGCGGACAGCGGCGCTCATCCGGCCCTTGAGCGCGAGCGCGGCCTTCGCGGGCGCCGGGTTGGGCTCGGCGAACAGCGCTCGGTGGAGCGGAAAGAGCCGTCGATGCTTTTCGCGCGCTTCGGCGAAGCGCCCCGCGAGCGCGTCCTCCACGACCTCGCTCACCGCGCGCGGCAAGAGGTTGCTCGTGACGCTGATGACGCCGCGCGCTCCGACGCTCATCAAAGGCAACGTGAGCGGATCGTCTCCCGAAAGCACCAGCACGTCGCGCGGCGCGCGCGCGAGCAGCTCCTGGCAGTAGAGCACGCCGCCGCTCGCGTCCTTGAGCCCGACGACGTTCGGGTACGCGTCGAGACAACGGAGCAGCGTGTCCACCGAGAGCTCGACCGCCGTGCGCCCCGGGATGTTGTAGAGCACGACCGGGCACGACACCGCCGACGCCACCGCACCGATGTGACGGAAGAGCCCCTCCTGCGAGGGCTTGTTGTAGTACGGCATCACGAGCATCACGGCGTCGGCGCCTGCATCGACGGCAACGCGCGCTGCCTCCACCGCTTTCTTGGTATTGTTCGAGCCCACTCCCGCGACGACCACGGCGCGTCCGCGCGCCGCGCGGGCGGCGCGTCGCACGAGCTCCACCTGTTCGCCTTCGGTGAGACACGGACTTTCGCCCGTGGTGCCGCAGGGCACGAGCCCTGCCACGCGCCCCGCGAGCTGGGCGTCGACGAGGCGATCGTAGGCCTCGAGATCCAGGGCCGCCCCGTCTTCCGTGAAGGGCGTGACCAGCGCCGTGTAGGCACCGGCAGGAAGTGCAGTCATGCCGCTCCTTTGCCGCGTTCTTGCCCCGCGCACAAGCGACTGCCGCCGGGTCGGCCCCGAAACCGACTTGACGCTGCCCAGCGTGCGGGAAAGCATCGGCCGCCCCTCGAAGGAGCGAGGACCATGAAAGCGTTCGGAGTGAGTGTTGCGGCCCTGGTGTTTCTCTTGGGGGGAATGCTGCCCGCGTGCGGCGACGATGACGACGACGGCGCTGGCGCCACCGGCGGCCAGGCCAACAGCGGTGGCAGCATGGGCACCGGGCACCAAGCGGGCGCCGGCGCTCGGGACTCCGAAGGCGGCGACACGAACGTCGGCGCGGCCGGCGAAGCGACCGCCGGGGCTGCGGGTGAAGCCAACGCGGCCGGCGCCGGAGGCGAATCCTCCGCTGGCGCGCCGAACGGCGGTGCGGCGGGCGACGTCTCGGCCGGTGGCAGCGCCGGGGACATCACGGATGGAAGCGCGGGCAGCGACGGCGAGGACGACACGGCGCCCCAATGCGACCCGCTGTTCGGCTACGCCCCGGCCCGACCGGACGACGATGCCTCCGAGGAGTGCCGCGCGTACGCCGACTGCCTGGAAGCGGGCTGCGGCAGCAGCTACTCGCGATGCTTCGGGCCCAACTGGGAAAAAGGGCAGTACGGCGGCCTGTGCGGGCCCGCGCTCGAGTGCGTCCGCGCCTGCGACTGCGACGACACCTGTTCGCTCGGGTGCCTCGCGGTCGCCATCGCCTGCGTGCCGTGCATCACCGAGCTCACCGGCTGCTACGACGCGTGCCGGGCCGAGGCCGAAGCCTGCCGCGCCACGCGCTAATGAACGCTCGTCGCCGCCTGTCCCTCGCTCAGCCGTCACTTCCCGCGAGCGCAACGAGCCCGCGGTGGG
>QGUH01000875.1 GCA_003242355.1 Pseudomonadota bacterium | reverse complement strand
CGAGCGGCTCGAACGAGCTCCGCGGGGGCGCGCTCGTGCTCGCCGATGTCGAAGGTGAAGTCGCTGAGGCGCCCCGCGACGTCGTCGGCAGGGACGAGCTCCGGGTGCCGCTCGCGGACGGCGCGGACGACGCGTTCGAGCGCCGCGCGGCGTTCGGCACGTTGCGCGTCCGTGAGCCGATCCACCCGGAGCACGCGCCGCCCCGAGCGCCGGAAGGCGATGGCGCCGTTCTCCGTCACCGCCGCATCGAGCGGCCATTGGCGGAGGATCACGGCTCCGAAGCTCTGCGGCCGCCCGGTAACGGCGTACAGCTCGTATCCCGCCCGCGCGAGGTCGTAGAGCGCCCCGAGGGCCTCGGGAAGGAGCCGCCCTTCGTCGAGCAGCGTATCGTCGAGATCGAACGCGAGCCCCCGCAGGCGCGCGAGGGCGTCTCGAGGGATCCGATTCAAGGGCTGCACGGCAGCGTTTTACGACGCGGGCGCCACCTCGACCACGAGGCTGCTCAAGTACAGACCCTCGGGGAAGGCGGCCGGCACCGGGTGGTCCGCGCCCTGGAAGATGCGCTCGAGCACGACCGCCGCGACCCCGACGTCGCGAGCGCCCAGCGCGACGACGCGCGTCAGATCGAAGAGGCCGAGGGCCGCCGAGCACGAGCTGACGACGAGCAGCCCGCCCGGGCGCGTCGCGCGGCAACCGAGCCCGACGAGGCGGCGCATGCTTTCGAGCGCGCGCTGCCGCGCCGCGCGCGTCGGTGCGAGCTTCGGCGGGTCGATGACGACCAGATCGACGCCGCCCTTGCGCCCGGTGTGGGCCAGCGCTTCGGTGGCGTCTCCCCGTTCGAAGCGCACCTGGCCCGACATGCCGTTTCGAGCGGCGCATTCGGCCGCCGCTTCGATGGCGAGCGCGCTCGAGTCGACGGCCTCGACGGACACCGCGCCGCCGCGCACGGCGGCGAGTGCCACGGAGCCGACGTAGCAGTAGGCGTCGAGCACGCGCCGCCCCGCCGCCAGCGCTTCGACGCGGTCGCGGAGCGGCCGTTGGTCGAAGTAAAAGCCCGTCTTCTGCCCGAGCTCGAGCGGCACGCGAAACTCGAGGCCGCGCTCGCGGAAGTGGAAGGCTTCGAGCGCATCCTCTCCGCGGACGACACCGGTTCCGGCGCGGAAGCCCTCGCTCTCGGCGGTGCGCGCCGGCGTGCGATCCACGATGGCGCGCGGCGAAAGCAGGCGTGCGAGCAGATCGAGGATCACGCCCTCGCGCCGCTTCATCCCGATGGTGCCGAGCTGCACGGCCAGCACGTCTCCGAGCCGGTCGACGACGAGCCCCGGCAGGCCGTCGCCTTCCGCGTGCACCAGGCGAAATCCGGTCGTCTGCTCGCTCGGCAGCCCGAGCGCGCGGCGGCGCGCGATGGCCCGCTGCAGGCGTTCCTCGAAGAGCCGCGCATCGATGGCGCGATTCGGATCGCGCGTGTAGAGCCGAACCGGAATCGCCGAGCCCGGCGAGTACAGCCCACGCCCGAGGGTGTTGCCGCGGCCGTCGCGCACCAGCACCTCGTCGCCGGGCCCCACGCCTCCCTCGATGCGCTCGATGGCCTGCGCGAAGACCCAGGGGTGCCCCGCCCATACGGGCTGCACGTGACCAGCCTTGAGCGTGATACTGCCGAGTGTCAAACGAGCCGACGCCACCCTATCACTGCATCGTCGCTATCGCGAACTCACCGCTGGAGCCAGATCACAAAAACGATGGTCCCCGGTCTCGCCGTGAGCGAGCCGGGGACCGTCGCGCGGAAGCTCCGCGAACAGAACTTTACTGGACCAGATCCTTGAGCGCCTTGAGCGCCGTCGCGCGAACCTTCTTGCTCGCGGGCTTCGCCGGGATCGTGATCGGCTCTTTCGTGAACGGATTGATGCCCTGCCGCTCCTTGGTGGCGGGCTTCTTCACCACGCGCAGCTTTACGAGGCCCGGGACGACGAACTCGCCGGGGCCGCGCGACGAGAGCTGCTTGCGGATGAGCTCCTGCAGCGACTCGAAAACACGGTTGACACTCTTCTTGTCCAGATCCGATGCATTCGCGAGCTCAGCGACCACCTGAGCCTTCGTAAGCCTCTTGCCAGCCATGTACGCTTCCTCCTGTTGGAAGATCTCTTCTTGGGGAGCCTTGGACGCCTCGTCTTTCGGCCTGCGGCCGCTCCGTGACTGTTGAGAAAGCCTCGGTCTCGGCCAGTAACCTGCGCGACGGATAACAGGGTCGAGACGGCAGTATCAAGGGGAAAAAATGAGTTGGGGGGCTCGAACGAGCTTTTTTTGTGCCGGTCGGAACAGGTGTGTGGTCGGGAGGGCAGGGAGCATGCCGGATTCGAAGCCGGTCAGTCGGGGTTCCCTTGTTCCATGCTGGGTTGGGAGAGGCGCTCTGCCGCAGGCAGGATTCCCCTGTGCGTGAGAGCACTTATCCAGCAATCTTTCGGGCCTTTCCCGAAATTCCGCGTGCGACTCGGCGCCGGTGGGCAGGCGTCGGTTTCCGGTGCAGGGCGGGGCTCTCGGGCAAGGGCACGTGTGCCGCACTCCGCACTAGGCGGCGGGTCATGGCGACCATCGCGCGCTTCTCGGAGGGCGTTCCGGGTCGGACCCCGCCAAAGCGCAAACCCCAATGGGCGGGGA
>QGUH01000052.1 GCA_003242355.1 Pseudomonadota bacterium | reverse complement strand
CGACCTGGCACGCGCCTTCAACCGCATGTTGTCCGAGGTTGCCGAGAGCCGTTCGCGAATAGAATACTTGCAGCGCATCGGTGCTTGGCAGGAGATGGCCCGGCGCCTCGCCCACGAGATCAAGAAGCCCCTCACGCCCATCCAGCTCGCCGTGCAGGAAGTCCACCGCCGTTACGAGGGTCAGGACGAAAAGTACCGAAAACTCCTCGATTCCACCTTGGAGATCATCGAAGACGAAGTCGGCACGCTGCGGCGCCTCGTGGGCGAGTTTTCCGAGTTCGCGCGCCTGCCGCGCGCCGAGCTCGAGCGCGAGGATCTGTCGCGGTTCTTGCGCGAGCAGCAGCGACGGCTCTCGACGCAACCGAGCGAGCACGATGGGGGCGAGCTTCCGGCCGAGGCCGCGTTGCCGCGCCCGCCCGGCGTCGAGCTCGTCTTCGACGTGCCCGAGGAGCCCGCGGACGTGCTGATGGACCGGCAGATGTTGCGTCGGGTTCTGATGAACTTGCTCGAGAACGCGCTGCAAGCGGTCGGAGGCGCGGACGGGGCCGGGCGTGGGACGGTGCGCGTGCGTCTCTCGCGCGACGGCGATTTCTACGCCCTCGACGTGGAAGACAGCGGGCCCGGCATCCCCGAGGCGCTGCGCGAAACGGTGTTCGATCCGTATTTCACGACCAAGCACGACGGCACGGGGCTGGGGCTCGCGATCGTGAAGAAAACCGTCATCGAGCATGGCGGCAGCATCAGCGCCGGCGGGAGCGAGCTCGGCGGCGCCCGCATCCGCGTGCGTCTGCCGGTGTACGGCTCTTCTGCGGCCGCGCGCGCGCGAAGCGCCATCGAACGCCACGTCGAGCGAGGAGTCTCCGTTGGCACGGGAGCCTAGTCGCACCTCGAAATCGATGACCGCGGATCCGCGTCAGGGCTGGGTCACCGTGGCCCTCGTCCTGGTCGCCGCGGCCCTGTTCGGGGCGCTCGCGCTGCCGCGGCTCGGCCCCGGAGGCCTCGAAGGGGAGCCCGCGCCCGACTTCGCGCTCCCGGTCATCCACGGCGGAGAGCCGAACGCGCGGGTTCGGCTCTCCGAACAGCGCGGCAAGCCCGTCTTGCTCGACTTTTGGGCGAGCTGGTGTCGGCCCTGTCGGGACCAGGCCAAAGTGATCGACGCCCTGCGAACGCGCTTTCCGGACGTCGTCGTGCTCGGGATCAACGTAAGCGATCGCCCGGATGCTGCGCGGCAGTACCTCGAGCGCGAGCAGCCGCCCTGGATCGTCGTCGAGGACGTGGATGGCTCCGTGAACGCGCAGTACGGCATCGAAACGCTGCCCACGATCGTCGCCGTGGACGCCAATGGGGACGTCTTCACCGTGCGTCGGCGTTTCGTCCCGGAGCGGGAGCTCGCGGCGATTCTGGAGGAGATGGGGAAATGAGCCGCGACCGGGGGGCGGCGGGCCTCGGCGTTCACGGCGCGTGAGAGCGCTCTTCGGGGCTCGGGCCGCTTTCGAGCCGGGCGACCCGCGGGCCGTGCCCTTCGCACCCCTGGTTCGCGAGGGGCTTCGGATGCTACGAGACGGGCCATGTCTCATCCGTTCCGTGACGCATTGCTGCTCGGTGCAGTGCAGGGCATCACGGAGTTTTTGCCGGTCTCGAGCGACGGCCATCTGGCGCTCTTTTCGCTTCTGTTCCGAATGCAGGAAGGTGGGCTCACCTTCAACGTGATGCTCCACGCGGGCACGCTGGTGGCGACGGCGCTCGTCGTGCGCAAGCGGCTCAAGCGCATGGCGGCCGAGGGGCTGCTCGCCGTGGCGCAGCCGTCGCGCTTCGCGACGCACCCCGGGGCGCGCGACGCCTTGATCGTGGCGGTCGCGTCTTTGCCGACGGCGGCCATCGGGTTGGGGCTCAGGGATCTGGTGGACCGATGGACGCACTCGCCCTTCGTCGTCGGTCTTGGCTTCCTCGCGACGAGCGTGTGCGTGGCGTCCACGTTCTGGGTCCGCCCGGGGACGCGCGAGCATCCGTCGATTGCCGCGACGCTGCTCGTCGGGATCGCGCAGGGTCTGGCGGTGCTGCCCGGGTTTTCGCGTAGCGGCGCCACGATCACGAGCGCGCTCTGGCTCGGCGTGCGGCCCGATCGCGCCTTCGAGCTGTCGTTCCTCATGTCGCTGCCCGCGGTGCTCGGAGCAATCGCCCTCGAGTTGCGCCACGTGATCGGGCAGCCCTTTCCGGCAGGGCCGGCCCTCGCCGGCGCGCTGGTCGCGTTCGTGACGGGAACCGCGGCGCTGCTCGTGCTCCGGCGCGTCGTCGCCACGGGGCGCTTCGGCCTGTTCGCGTTGTGGACGGTTCCGCTCGCTATCGCGACGCTCGCGATGTCGCTCGCCTGGGCGGGGTGATAGGGGGGAAGGGCTGCGGCGCGCGCCGCCCAGGACGTCAGTGCAGGGGAGCGTAGCGGAGCGCGACGAGGGTGACGTCGTCGTCGGCGGGGCGCTGGCCGAGCGGTTCCAGCAATCCGCTCACCACGGCTCTCGGATCGCGCGTTTCGCGGGCGACGGCGTGAAAGCGGCTCATCAGCCCGGCCGTTCCGAGCAAGCCGTCCCCGAGCGGGAGCTCCGTCATCCCGTCGGTGAACAAGAGCAGCATGTCTCCCTCGTCGACCTC
Source organism: Pseudomonadota bacterium (assembly GCA_003242355.1). Lineage (GTDB taxonomy): Bacteria > Myxococcota_A > Polyangia > Polyangiales > Polyangiaceae > PMG-095. The sequence goes on along the minus strand of QGUH01000052.1, from coordinate 7,877 downwards.
GATCGTGTCGACTTCGAGCAGGCCCGAGATGTCGTCCACGATGCCGAGCCAGACGCCCCGCGTTTCGAACCGCTCCACGGCGTCTCGTTTCGATCGATACACCAAGACGTCCTGGTGGAGCCCCGAGTAGCGCACCCTCCCGGCCTCGAGCTCGAGCGCCGTGATCGTCACGTACTGCCCCTCCCGGATGTGCACGAGGCTGTCGCGGACCACCGCGTTGGCGCGCGCGAGCACGGCCGCCGGGGAGAGCTTCGGCGTGAGCTCGGAGCCCGCGAGCACGGTCGCCCGGACCGCGGTCTTCACCAACATCGTGGACAGCCCGGCCGTGATGCCGTGACCCGAGGCGTCTCCGATCAGCACCCAATCGCTGCTGCCCGCGCGGACGATGTCGTAGTAGTCGCCGCCCATGCTGGTCGCGGGAACGAGGCTCGCCGCGACGTCGTAGTGGGCGAGGCGCGCCGCGGAAGGGAGCGCCATCGCCTGGATTTTCCGAGCGAGATCCGCCTCGCTCCAGAGCTCTTCCAGCGTGCGGCCGAGCTCTTCGGTCCGCTCGGTCACTTCCGCGGTGAGCTTCTCGTTCGCTCGTCGCAGGCGTTCGGTGGCGGCGTTGACCTCGCCGTAGAGCCGTGCGTTCTCGAGCGCCACCGCCGCTTGGGCCGCGAGGAACTGCAGCATCACGAGGCGCGCGGGGCCGAACACGTCGGTCGCCGCGTTGTTCTCGAGATAGAGCACGCCCGAGAGTCGCCCGCGGTGGAGCATCGGTACACAGAGCACGGATTTCGGTTTGGCGGCGGCGATGTACGAGTCGGCGGCGAAGCGCGGGTCACGTGAAGCGTCGGCGACGACCACGGGCTCCCGCGTGCGGGCGACGTAGCGAACGATGGTCGCGGCAATCTCGAACGCGTCCGCCAGCGGCCGAGCCAGCCCGAGCTCCACGAGGTCCGGATTGACGGTGATTGCCGCGTGGAGCTCGAGGTCCCCGTCCCGATCCAGGATCAAGAAGCCGCGTTGTGCCCCGGCGCTCTCCACGACGGTGCGCATGAGCCGTTCGACGGCCTTGTCGAGCACGAGCTCGGTCGCGATCGCCTGGGTCGCACGCACCGCCGCGGCGAGGTCGAGCTGCCCGTCGAACCGTGACGACTCCCAGCCCGTCGTGCCGGCGACGTTCGGGGGTCGGAGGCGCGCTTCGCGCGGCAGGCCGTGCTCGGCCGTGAGCGCCTCGACCTTCGCGGTCGCGCCCCACCGCCCGTAGGCGTACGCCGCCTCGGTGAAGTAGAGCCGCGCCACGTTGGAGCGGCCGTGCGCCTGGTGGAAGCGCGCGCAGAGCTCGTTCGCGAGCGCCTCGTCGTTCACGAAGCGTTGCTCGGCGGCGAGCGTGATGGCGCGGTCGTAGTGCGCCAGGGCTTCGCCGACGTTGCCCAGCGTGGCGGCGAGCTCCGCCTCGATGAGGGCGCACCGATGCGCGTGATTCTCGGGAGAAGCGTCGGCCCACGCGCGCAGGCGAGCGAGGTCCTCGCGCGCTTCCTCGATGCGGGCGCCATTTCCGCCCTCTTCCCGGGCCAGGGCGAGCAGCGCGAGGGCGCGATAGTAGTGACGGAGCGCCCCGTAGAACAGGCACGGCAGCGGCTTCGAGCGGTTCGCTGCTTCGAGCGCCTCGGCCGGCTCGTGCCAGAGCAAGCGCAGCATGCTCTTCGCGACGAAGTAGAGCGGCAGGACCGAAGCGGGAGCCTGCGCCTCGAAGGTCGTTTCCGCGAAGTCGTCCCCGTCGAGGGTCCCCGGTGTGCGCGTGCGGCCCGAAAGCGACAGCGCCGCGCGCTCGCACGCGGCGACGAACGCCGGATTGACGGCGTCGTCGGAGCGATCCATCAGCTCGAGGAACGCCGGAACGTCGCGGAGCAAGTCTTCGAGCGGCTCCCCCGCGTAGAAGCGGTAATTGAGGCCGATGGACGCGCAGTAGGCGGCGTGGAGATGATCGCCGAGCTCGAGACAGTGCCGCAGGCCCGTCCGGAACAGCGCGAGGCTCCGGGAAATGGGTTTCGTCAGGTGCGAGACGAAGCCGGCGCAGATGAACAGCGTCGGGCCCAGCGCCGTGCGGTCGCCGAGTTTCTCGGCGAGCGCGAGGCCGAGCTCGCCGAAGCGATACGCCGTCTGGAAGTCTCCCGTGATCGTCGCGTGGACGATGCCGTACTGCGCATAGAGGAAGGGCGAGAACGGCGCCGTGCCATGGGTGAGCGGGAGCTCTACGGCCGCGAGCACGAAGAGAACGGCGAGCTCCTGGTTCGACTGGTACGCCGCAGGCACGGCGTGAGCGAGCGTCTCCACGAGCGCGAGCTTGCGGGGATCGGTCATCGGCGGTAGCTCGCCGAGCGAGTCGATGCTCCGCGTGGTGAGCGCCGCCTGGTAGGCGGCGAAGCGCTCGCCGACGGCTGCCGCGAGCGCGCTGCGATCCCCGACGGGCGGAATCGGCAGGCCGAGCAGGCGTGCGGTCTCCGCGCTGTTCTCCGAGGCGGCCTCCAGCCGACCTAGGTTCGTCAGCACGGTTGACCGGAGATTGCGCGCTCGAACGCGATCGAGGTCGGTCTTCGCTTCGCGTTCGACCGTATCGAGCAGGCGGAAGGCCTCCTCGGCACGGCCTTGGAGGTACTCGCACTCCGCTTTCAGCATCGTGGCGGTGAGCGCGAGCTCGTAATGGTCGCGAAAGCCACGATCCCCGAGCAACGCGAGGGCGACCTCGAGGTAACCCGTGCCCGCACCCGGGGCCGCGGCATTGCGCGCGCGGCGGGCGGCGAGCACGTTGAGGCGTGCGAGCAGGCGTCGTTCGTCCGGTTCGAGCAACGCCACGGCGCGGTTCATGTGATCGACGACGTCGAAGACCGCGTCGCCCTTCGGCTCGAACCGGTCGCGGCGGAGCAGAAGGCGGGCGAGCCGCAGGTGCACCTCGGCGGTTTGCCGTTCGTCGAGCAGCTCCGCGGCTGCTTGCTGCACGCGATCGTGCAGGAAGCGATAGGTCGCCTTGATTCCGAACGCCCCGTTTTCACCGGGAGCCGACTCGACGTAGCGGTAGTTGCCGTCGAGCGGGACGACGAAGCCCGCGTCGAGCGCGGGGAGCAGATCGATCGCCGTCGTGGGCGCCGAAGCGAGCGCGAGCAGCTCCGTGTCGAAGGTGTGGCCGATGCACGACGCCAGCGAAAGCGCCGTCTGCGCCGCAGGCGGAAGCGCGCGCAGGCGCCCGATCAGGAAGTCTACGACGTTGTCCGTCGCGGCTTTCGCTTCCACCCGCTCGAGGTCGTACGTGAACGCACGGCGGCGTGGGTCGTACGCGAGCGATCCATCGCGCGTGAGGCTGTCCAAGAACTGCCCGATGAAGAACGGGTTGCCTCCGGTCTTTTCGTGGATCACCCGCGCGAGCGGCTCGATGCGATCGGAAAGTGGGCCGAGACCATCGCGGAGGAGGCGGGTCACCGTCTCGAGATCGAGCGGCTCGAGCGCGACGGGGTGGATCGGAACGCCCGTCTTCTCGAGCTCGCCGAGCGTGCGCGAGAGCGGATGACCGGCCGTGACGTCGTTGGGGCGGTACGCGCCCACGACCAAGACGTGTCGGAGCTCCGACGTCGCGAGCAAGCTCTCGAGCAACCCGAGCGAAGCGGCGTCGGCCCACTGCAGGTCGTCGAGGAACAGCACGAGAGGGCGATCGGCTCGGGCGAACGTCGAAAGGAAGCTCGAGAAGGTGAGCTCGAAGCGGTGCTCCGCATCGCTCGGCCCGACCTCGACGAGCTCTGGTTGCGGGCCGATCAGAAGCTCGAGCTCCGGCACGAGATCGGTCACCACGCGCCCATTCGAGCCGAGCACGCTCCGGAGCTCCTTCTTCTTCTTGGCGAGAATCGGCGCTGGCTTGGCCAGGAGCTCCTGCACGAGCGCCCGGCACGCCGTCGTGATCGCGGCGTACGGGACGCTGCGGTTGGCGGCGTCGAACTTGCCGGCCGCGAAGCAGGCGCGTCCGACCAGGCTCTGTTCGAGCTCCGAAACCAGCGCCGATTTCCCGACTCCCGACGGACCCGTGAGGAACACGATCTCGACGGCGCCGGCGGACACGCGCTCGAACGCGCCGAGCAGGACATCGAGCTCGCGGTCGCGGCCATACAGTTTTTGAGGGATGACGAGCTCACCGGTGAAATCCTGCTCGCCGAGCGCGAACGGGACGATGGTCGGGCCCCGGAGCGATTCCAGGCACCGCGCGAGATCGTGGCGCAGACCGCCGGCGCTCTGATAGCGATCCTCGGCGACTTTGGCGAGCAGCCGGAGGAGGATGCGCTCGACCATCTCGGGCAGCTCCTTCGCGATCTCGCGCGGCGGCGGTGGCGCGCGCGCCACGTGCGCATGCACGAGCTCGAGCGGATCGTCACCGTCGAACGGCAGGCGACCCGTGAAGAGTCGGTACAGCACCACGCCCAGCGAGTACAGATCCGAGCGGCGATCGACCACGCGATTCATGCGCCCGGTCTGCTCCGGAGAGACGTACGCGATCGTCCCTTCGAGCTCGCCGAGATCCGATGCGGCGTGGCCCTGATGGGAGAGACGAGTCGCGCTGCCGAAATCGATCAAGCGGATTCGGCGCGGATCGCGGGGCGAGTAGACGAAGTGCGCCGGTTTGACGTCCCGGTGGATCACGCGCGCGCCGTGCACGCACTCGAGGACGGCGGAAAGCGTCACGGCGAGCTCGAGCCGCTCGCGCAGGTCGAGATCGGAGCGCACGAGGAGCTGCTCGAGGGTTTCTTCACCGCCGTCTTCGAGCACGAGCGCGAGCCCGCGCCCGTAGCGTTCGAGGCCGAGTGGGCGGGCGACGCAGGGAACGTCGAGCGACTTGAGGATCGTATGCTCGTGCCGAAGGCGCGCGAGATCGAGGGACGTCGGGCGCTCGCCGCGCGTCGTCTTCACGACGACCGGCATGCGATCGGAGGTGCGGTAGCCGCGATGGATCTCGGCGGTCGCCGACTCGTGAATGCGCGTCACGAGCGTGAACGATCCCGCGGGGCCGGCCATGATCCTTCCTTCGAACGACCACGGTCGCGCTGGCTTAAACGCGGGGAATGCCCCTCCGCGGACTTACCGGAGCCCACCTGCGCGCACCGGCGTCCGAGTGGCGTCGACGTCCGTTCGTCGCGCGGTATTCTCGAAGGGCGAGCGAATCGGCGGATCGGCCGTTAGGCTCGTTTCGCACCGCTTCGGGCACGCGCCGCTCGGCGTTCGGGCTCGTCTCGCAGGGTGCCACGCACGCTTCTCCCTTCGCGGAGGGGTGCGCGCCGCTCTTCCCCTCGGGTACGCGTCTGTGGTTTGCGAGCGCGTCGGCGCGTTCAGCGGCGCCGACGCCCCGCGGCGGCGCCGCGCCGGGCAGGACGCGCGGGCGCGCGCGCTCCGGTGGACGATCGCGGCGGCTCCGCTTCGGCCCCGCCGGTGAGCCCTTGAAGGCGGCGGATTTCGTCGCGCAACCGGGCCGCGGTCTCGAACTGGAGGTTCTCTGCGGCCGAAAACATTTCCTGACGCAACGCCTGGATGCGCTCGGCGAGATCGACGGTCTCGGCGGCTGGAAGCACGGCACCGGACGCGGCCTCGCCGGCGCGCACGGGGCTGCGCGGGATGGCGTAGTAGTCGCTCTGGCCGCTCGCCGGATTGATGTCGAAAATGGCGCGCTTCACGGTCTCCGGCGTGATTCCGTGCTTCGTGTTGTACTCGATCTGCAGCGTGCGTCGGCGCCGCGTCTCGTCGATGGCGACCTTCATCGCGTCCGTGATGCGGTCGGCGTACATGATGACGTGGCCGTTCGCGTTGCGCGCGGCGCGACCGATCGTCTGAATCAGCGAGCGTGGGCTGCGCAAGAAGCCCTCTTTGTCCGCGTCGAGGATCGCGACGAGGCTCACTTCCGGCAGGTCGAGCCCTTCGCGGAGCAGGTTGATGCCGACCAGCACGTCGAACTCACCGGCGCGCAGATCCCGGAGGATTTCGACGCGCTCCAACGTATCGATGTCGGAGTGCAGGTACCGCACGCGGATCCCGAGCTCGGCGTAGTACTCGGTGAGCTCCTCCGCCATGCGCTTGGTGAGCGTGGTCACGAGGACGCGCTCGTTCGCCGCCACGCGCTTGCGGATTTCGGCGTACAAGTCGTCGACCTGACCGGCGACGGGGCGCACCGAAACGTCGGGATCGAGCAGCCCCGTCGGGCGGATGAGCTGCTCGACGACGCGGCCGTTGCTGTGGGCGAGCTCGTAGTCGCCCGGCGTCGCCGAGACGAACACCACCCGCTTCATGTACTTCTCGAACTCTTCGAACTTGAGCGGGCGATTGTCGAGCGCGCTCGGCAGGCGGAAGCCGTATTCCACGAGCGTCTCCTTGCGCGAGCGGTCGCCGCGGTACATCGCGCCGAGCTGCGGGATGGTCTGGTGCGACTCGTCGATGATGAGCAAGAAGTCGTTCGGGAAATAGTCGATCAGGGTCGGGGGCGGCTCGCCCGGTGCGCGCCCCGAAAGGTGCCGCGAATAGTTCTCGATTCCCTGCACGAACCCCATTTGCTCGAGCATCTCGAGGTCGTAGAGCGTGCGCTGCGCGAGGCGCTGCTTCTCGACGAAACGCCCATTTTTGTCGAAGTAGTCGAGGCGCTCGCGGAGCTCGTCGCGGATCGCCGCGATCGCGCGCTGTAGCTGCTGCCGCGGCGTGACGTAATGCGATCCGGGATACACGGCATAGCGATCGAGCGAGCTTAGAATCTTGCCGCGGAGCGGGTCCACCTCGCTGATCGCTTCCACCTCGTCTCCGAAGAACTCGACGCGAATCGCGATCGATTCTTCGTACGCGGGGAAGATCTCGACCACGTCACCACGCACACGGAACGTGCCGCGGTGAAAGTCGGTGTCGTTGCGTTCGTATTGGATGTCGACGAGTCGCCGCAGCAGCTCGTCGCGCCGAAGCTCTTCTCCCTTGTTGATCTCGATGAGCAGTCCCGAGTACGTCTCCGCGGAGCCGATGCCGTAGATGCAGCTCACGCTCGCCACGATGATCACGTCCTCCCGTGAGAGGAGCGATCGGGTCGCGTGGTGGCGCATGCGATCGATCTGGTCGTTGATGATCGCGTCTTTCTCGATGTACGTGTCCGTGTTCGGGATGTAGGCTTCGGGCTGGTAATAGTCGTAGTAGCTCACGAAGAACGCGACCGCGTTCTCGGGGAAGAGGTCGCGCATTTCCGCGTAGAGCTGCGCCGAAAGCGTCTTGTTCGGCGCGATGATCAGCGTCGGCTTTTGGAGCCGCTGGATCAAATTCGCAATCGTGAACGTCTTGCCACTGCCCGTGATCCCGAGCAGCGTCTGCATGGGCGCGCCCTCGGCGAAGCCACGGACCAGTGACTCGATGGCGGCAGGCTGATCCCCCTTCGGCGAGAACTCGCTTCTGAGCGTGAACGGCATGGGAAATCCCAATCCTTTCAGGCTTTCCGCGGCGCGCAAGGGTGGCCGGCCCGATAATTCGTTTCGGGCCGTCGACGTGCCGCAGCGAACTGCCAGAGCGCGATGGCGCGCCGGCGGGTGCCGTCGTAGCGCCGCCGAGGCTCGCGGGTAGGGGGCGCGCCGCGTGACGCCTCGGGGCAAGGGCTCCGTCGGAGCGCGATGGCCCGCAGACGGGGTGCCGTCGCAGCGTGACGGCTCGTGGGCGGTGTTCGTTCGCGGGGAGAGCTTGGGGGCAGCGGGAAGGATTCGGGCAGGGCGCGTTCGCTCGAATGAACGAAGGGCGCTCGTGCGCGAGGACGTGGCCGCGGCCGGGATTCGGGCGGGGCCGGTTCGCCCGATTGAACGAAGGGCGTTCGGGCGGGGGGAGGGGGCGGCGGAAAGGTTTGG
>QGUH01000051.1 GCA_003242355.1 Pseudomonadota bacterium | reverse complement strand
ATTGCGAAGCGAAGTAGCGGGGGCCGGGGGTTCCGAGTGGCAGTTCCTGTCGAGAGGGCGCGATGAACAACGGAGAGACCGAGCTGAACCGCTCGTCCACGTTCCAACTGGAAGCGACTTTGACCGAGCCGCCACACGACTCCTCCGATACGGACGTGGAATCCCGGCGTGACAAAGTGCTCGGTGTCGCGCGCCCGCGGGGGGGGCACGAGCCCGATCTGTTGCTGCACGACTTCTTGACCGACGGGCGGCGCTTCTTTCGCGATCCCGACGCGTTCGAGGTACTGCGGCGCTCGGTGCTCCCGGACGTGCTCGCCCGCAAGCCGCCCGGCGCGCCGCTGCGCGCCTGGGTCGTCGGATGCGGAACGGGAGAGGAAGCGTACGGCATCGCGATCTCGATCATCGACAACGCCGAGCTCTCGGGTCTCGAGCCGCGCTTGCAGCTGTTCGCGACGGACGTCGATCCCGAAGCGCTGCGCACCGCGCGCAACGGCACGTATTCCCGGAACATCGAGACGGACGTGCCGAGCGAAATCCTGGCGCGCTACTTCGAGCGCGGCAACGGCTACTACCGCATCGGCAAGCGCATCCGCGACTGCGTCGTCTTCGCGCTGCACGATCCCACGAAGCAGGCGCCGTTCTCGGGGATGGACATCATCTCGTGCCGGAACCTGTTCCTGCACGGCTCGCCGGATCTCGTCGCGCGCCTCTTGCCTCTCCTTCACTACGCGCTCGTGTCCGGAGGGCACCTCTTGCCCGGCTCGATCGAGCGCGCGGGGATCCTCTCCGGGCTTTTCTCTCCCGTGGACAAGCGGCACCGCGTGCTGCGCAAGAACGAGGCGCGCCCCCCGGAGTCCGCGTTGCGCGCCGAGGTGGTGTTCTTCGAGCGGCGCGAACGCTCACGGGCTCGGACCGTAACGCCCGACGAGGCGACGCGCGCCCCCGTCGTGCAGAAGGAAGAGACGCTGCAGCGCTTCGAGGAAACCGAAAAGCGGCTGCGCGAGCTCGTCCAAGAGCTGCTCGTCGCGAACGAGGAGCTCCGAACGAAGAACGCGGAGCTCGTCGCGGCCAACGACGAGCTCCGCGCGAAGAACGAGGACCTGGCCAAGGCGCGGCTCTCCGTAGACAGCGCGAACGTCGAGCTCGACCTGATGAACCGCGAGCTCCGGCAGCGCCTGGCCGAGCTTGCCGCGGCGAGCAGCGACGTCGAGAACCTGCTCGCGAGCACGCGCATCGCGACGCTCTTCCTGGACGGCGAGCTGCGCGTGAAGAGCTTCACCCCGGCCGCGACCGATCTGCTCGGCGTGACCGAGGCCGACCGCGGGCAGCCCGCGGGCCGCGCGGTTCGGCGCCTGCGCTACGACGCACTCGAGAGCGACGCGGCCTCGGTCCATCGGACGCTCACGCAAAAGGAAGTGCAGCTGCGTTCCGAGGACGACCGCTGGTACCTCGTGCGCCTCTTGCCGTACCGCTCGATCGAAAACGTGATCGACGGCGTGGTGATCACCTTCTCGGACATCACCGAGCTCAAGCACGCCGAGCTCCAGGTTCAGAAGCTCGGCGCGGCGCTCGAGAGTCAACTGCGCTGGCTCAAGGCCTTGATGGATGTCGTCCCGGTCGGCATCGCCTACTACGAGAAGGGGCGCCGAGGCGTCGCCATCAATCGCGCCGCCGCCGACATGCTGCAGATTCCCGAGGGCCGCGTCGACAAGACGACGAGCGATCCCCTCGCCTACGTGGCGTGGGCCGACGGCGACGCGAGCACCGAGGAACGACCGCTGCTCGAGGCAGCCACGCGCGCGAGCCCCGTCGAGCACCTCGAGATCGAGCTGCCTTGCCCGGCCGGCGCCCGCCACCTCGTGCTCCGTTCCGCCGCTCTGGTCGACACCTCGGCATCCACCTACGGCCAGGTGAGCGCGTTCTGGGACATCACGGAAATCAAGCGCGCCCGCGAGCAGGCAATCGCCCGCGAGCAGCAGCAAGCCATCATCGCCGAGCTCGGCCTGCGCGCGCTCGAGCAGATGGATCTGCAGAGTTTTCTCCGCGAGGGGCTGCGCACGCTCTGCAACGTCGCGGACATCGAGCTCTGCGACGTGTTGCGCCTCACCGAGGAGAAAGACGCGCTCGAGGTGCTTTGCCGCGTCGGTTTCTCGAACGCGACCGCCGACCGCTCCGAGCCCGTGGCGCCGGACTCCCTCGCGGAAGCCGGGCTCCGCCGCTCGGAAGCCGTGGTGTTCGAGCGTTCCTCTTGCCCGTATTCGTGGCCCGAGTCCCTGCTCGCCGAAGGGGTGCAGAGCGGCGTCCGGCTCGCGATCTCGGGAGAGGGGCGCCAACCCTTCGGTTTGCTCGGCGTGTACAGCCGCAAGCCTCGCGAATTTTCGAAGCAGGATCTGATCTTTCTCCGAGCGATCGCGATCGTGCTCACGAGCGCGATTCAACGCCAAATCATCGAGGAAGCGCGCCTCAGGGAGCGCGAAACCGCCGCGCTCCGGAGGTCCGAGGAGCAACTCCGGCGCGCCGAACGCCTCGCCTGGCTCGGAACGTTCGCAGCGGGAATCGCGCACGAGCTCAACAATCCGCTCAACAACATCGCGCTCGCGGCAGATTACGCGGAGCGGAGCCCCGACGCCGAGCGACGCGGAAAAATGATCTCCTCGATCAAAGCGAACGCGGAGCGCTGTGGGCGCATCATCGAGAGCGTGCTCCGTTTCGCGCGCAACGAGACGACGCAGAAGTGGGCGACGGATGCCAACTCGATTGTCCGTCGATCCGTGGACCTGGTTCGGGCAGAATTCGGATCCGAGAGGCTCGAGCTCCGGTTGAAGCTCGAGGAGGGGTTACCCCCCATCCGCTCGAACCCGACCGAGCTCGAGCAGGTGTTCATCAACTTGATCCGCAACGCCGTCCAGGCACATCCCGAAAAATGCACGGTCGAAATCCAGTCGCGCCTTTCGCATCCTTGCATTCGCTTCGTCGTGTCCGACGACGGCCCGGGTATCGCGGCTGCGGACTTGCCGAGGATCTTCGATCCGTTCTTCTCGAAGCGCCGACGGGGAGGCGGCACGGGCCTCGGTTTGAGCATTACCCACCGCATCGTGACGGCGCACGGAGGCACCATTCGGGCCATCAGTGAAGAAGGGAAAGGCGCCAAATTCTTGATCGATCTGCCATTGGCTCCGGAGGGGGCCAAGGAGGAGGAGCTGAGCCATGACGAAGGTCTTGATCGTGGAGGATGAACAGGACGCCCTCGACGTCCTGGGTTGGTGGCTTCAAGAGAACGGACACCAGGTGCTCACGGCGCGCACGGGGAAGGCGGCGCTCGAGCTCGGGATGAACTTCCGCCCCGACGTGGTGATCACCGACTACTTCCTCGAGGACGATCTCAATGGCGTGGACGTGATCGAGCAATTCCGTCGCGAACAACCGTGCGTGCGCGCGGTGCTCGTGACGGGCCTCTTGCAAGAAGGGTTTCGCGACGAGTTCCCCCGCCTGAGCGGCGTCCCGGTGCTCACCAAGCCCTTCGAGTTTCGGCGCCTTCAGGAGCTCGTCGAGGGCCAGGCCTGAGCCACGTCACCGCCGAGCGTGCGCCCGAGTCGCGTCGCGATGGGATCGATCGGGGGAACGCCGACGCGATCGTCCGGCTCGTCCGGCAACGCCAATCGCAGGCACGTCGCGCCGGGGCGAGACGCCACGGGCTCGGCGAGACGGCGCGGGGCATGCTTCTCGCTTCCCACGAGGGCATGGCCACGCTCGTAGGAACCCAGAAGTCGCTCGACGAGTTGCTCCATGCGTTGCTCGAGCTCGAGCACGACGCGATCCTCGCGTACACGGTGGCGATCGAGCGTCTCGAGGACATCACCGCCAAGCATCGACTCGAGCAGTTCCGGGCGGACCACCAGCAGCACGTTCGAATGCTCGAGGCCGCGCTCGAATCGCGCGGCAAGCGCCCGCCGTACCACGGCGATCTCAAGGCCGTTCTCACGCAAGGCAAGGTCGTCATCGGCAACCTCGTGGGCGATCGCGGCATCCTCATGGCGATGCACTCGAACGAGAACGACACGAACACGGCTTACGAGCGGGCCGTCGGGCGCGCAGATCTGGACTCGGAGCTCCACGCGCTCTTCAGCGAGCACCTCGAAGACGAGCGTCGCCACCGGCGTTGGATTCAAGATCAGCTCGAAACCCTCGGAGGCGCCCCGCGCCGCGAGCCCGCTTCCGAGGAATACCTCGGCCGCAAGTGGGGCTAGCGAACCGCTCGGCGAGCAAGCGCTCCCTCAACGCAACGCGCGAACCGAAGCGGCGCGCCCGCATTCCCTCCGCGCTGGTGCCCCTCCGATCACCCGACCTCCTCCGCGCGCGGTGAAGCTCCTCTCGTCGGCGCCGGGCCGAGAAAACACCCCGGGTGTCGTCAGCGCTCACGCCAACGCCACACCCCTTCGTCGGCCGGTAGCTTCGGGTTGCCGTCGTAGTACACGAAGCCGCGCGCGACGAGCGTGTCGACGATTTGCTCCGCTTCGAGCTCGGAGCAGTCGAGCTCTCGCTCGACCCTGTCCCGCAGAACGGTTTTTCCCTCGATATAGCCATCGAGCGGAGCCGTGATCGTGGTGGCGAGAACGCGGGACAGCTCCGAAAGGTCCACGTCCTCCGGATAGAAGGCCATGCCTGCTCGCAAGCAAACGACGCGCCGTCCGAGGGCCCGCCGCTGGCATTGCTCGTGCAAGGTGCGCTTTCATGGAACGCTCGCCCATCGCGCGCGCACGGCAAGCGATGCTGCGCGCATCGGTGGCCCCGCTGACGCTTCTCCGCCTCGCCGTTGGCTTCGTCTTCGTCGCGCACGGGTGGATGAAGCTCTCGGACACGGCCGCGACCACCGCGAGCTTCGCTGCCGTCGGGATCCCGACCCCACGCCTCGCGACGTACCTCGCCATCCTCGGCGAGCTCGGTGGCGGCATCGGTCTCTTGCTCGGGCTTCTGACTCGTCTCGCCGCGCTCGGTCCCATCCTGGTGACGGGCTCGGCGATCTGGTTCGTTCATCGAGGCAGGGGGCCTTTCCTCGAGAACAACGGGTGGGAGTTCGCGCTCACGATGCTGCTCGTCTGCCTGTACTTCGTGTTCCGCGGTCCCGGGCCGGTCAGCCTCGACGCGCTTCTCTGGCGAAAGCAACTTCGAGCCGACACGACAGAACGCCGCGCCCCGCCTCGCGTCGAACGCGAAGCACCCCGCGGAGTGGGCTTTCCCGACGCATACCGCGGTCCGCCGCTGCCCGGCAGTTGAACCGTCGACCCCGGGCCGGCGCGTCGCTCGGCCCGAAGCGCCTCGAACCGATCGAACGACGCTACCCCGTAGCTGCGCCGTCGAAGACTCCGCATCCGGCCGTTCCCATTTCCCAAGGCCTGGTTGCTGCACCGCCAGCCGAGCGCGACGGGTTCGAAGGCAACCGGCGCCGTGGTTTCGCGAGCTCGTGCCACGCTCGCCGCAATGCCGTCGCGTGGAAGCCCTCGAGGGGTGCTTCGTTTCGCAACGTCAACGGCAGCGCGCTCTGGCATAAACTCTGGAAATCAAACGCGGAAAACCGGTGCCCCAAGAAACCGAACGACCGGCCCAACCGGCCTTTGGGTAAGAATCGGCGGCAACCGCACTGAATACTTTTCGACTCATGCATATCCCGCTAATGGGCAAGGGGCCCGGTCCATCCTGACCTGGGCGGTGGCATTCTTCCGACCAGGAAGCGGCTGCCGCTTCACGTGATGGCCGGCCAAGAGTGAGCGATGCAGAAGGCGGTCTCTCCACCTCGCGTGAAGCGCGGCACGACCCGCATGTTCGAGTCCGATCTGCTCGAGCGGCTCTCGCACGTCCATCCGCTCGTCCCGGCGTTCTTGTATCTGCCCGTCGTGATCGCCGCTCTGGCGGTCGCGATCTTCGTCAAAAACGTCGGCTGGGGCACGGTGCTCTGGCAGACCTTCGCCGGGTATCTCTTGTGGACGCTGTTCGAGTACTGGCTGCACCGGCTGATGTTCCACATGCCGGTCGTGGGCCCGAAGACGGCGCGCATTCAGTTCCTGATCCACGGCGTGCACCACGACTATCCGTGGGACGAAACACGCCTCGTGATCCCGCCGGCGGCATCGCTCGTGCTCTGCGTGCTCACGTATCTCGCGTTTCGCGCCGCCCTGGGTCCCGACGCGATGTACGCGCCGTTCGCGGGCTTCGTGCTAGGCTACGTCGTTTACGACGAGACGCACTGGTACGTGCACGCGTTCAAGCCGACGACGCGCTTCGGGCGCTGGCTCCGTCGCGAGCACTTCCTGCATCACTTCAAGGAGCCGACGACGCGCTTCGGCGTCAGCTGCCCCTGGCTGGACTACGTCTTCGGTACCCGCGGCACGCCCGTGGGTCCGCGCGACGTCTCGACCGACAACGGCGCCGACGCGGCAGTGGAACGGGCGTCCTGACGCCCATCCCGCAAAGCCGCACGCCAACGAACCCGAAGCGCCCACGCTCGGCGTGCGCTGCGCTCGGCTGGAACGTCGATCGGTTTGATCGATCGGCGCTCTCGCCTCGTTCGAAGGGGCGCGCGCTGCGCGCTCGCTCGCGCGGTGTGCCAGCGTTCCGTGCGTGGCTTTCCGTGCGGCACGCACGGCCCCTGCCGCCGACCGTCAATTCGGCCTCCGCCCCGGAGCGTTGCTGATCCGTTCGTCGGTTCCGGCCGTTCGTCGGTTTACGAACCGGCGACTCACAGACCTGCGATTGGCGAGCCCGCGGGGTTACCGTAGCTCGTCACGTCGATGCCGAAGCGCCGGATGATCGACGCGTGAAGCGCCCCGGTCGGCTTGTTCGTCGCATCGACCGCGCGCCCCGTCTCGAAGCCGCCCGCGCGCCCCGCGATGAGGATGGGCATGTTCTTGCGCGAATGGCTGTCACCGTCGCCGTTCTCGGAGACGTAGAGCACGAGGGATTCGTCGAGCAACGAGCCGTTCGCGGTCGTGGCGCGCTTGAGCGCGTTCACGAGGTACGCGAACCGCCGCACCTTGAAGCGCGACGTCGCGACCACGCGCGCGTCGGCGATGCGCTGCGCCTCGGAGCGCGCGAGCTTGTCGAGGTCCGTCGCGCGGTCCTGATCGTCGAGCTTGTGCGAGATGAAGTGGTCGCTCCAATCGCCGACGCTTTCCAGGCCCTCGCCGAGCTTGTAGTCCGAGTAGTGCACGCCCCAGCTGTCGCTGTACTGAATCGTGACGACGCGCGTGAGATCGCAGGCCATCGCGAGCACGGCGAGGTCGATGAACTGCTTGCTCTTCGTGTGCCAGTTGCCGCCCGTCTGCGGTTGCGTGGGCACCGTGCACGACGTGGTCGTCGGCGACGCCCCCGCGTTGACCTGCTTTTCGAGCTCGAATACGGACTCGAGGTACTGGTCGAGCCGCTGCTTGTCGGCAGCGCCGAGCCTGGCGCTCAGGCGCGCCGCGTCCTCCTTCACGAAATCGAGCACGCTCGCCTGACGCGCGCGCGCCCGCTCGGCGGCGGCTCCGTCGCCGCTGCCCATCGACTCGCTGCCGAACAGCGCGTCGAAGAGCTGCCGCGGGTTGCGGACGACCGTCTCCGCCTGGCCACCCTTGCGGAACGAGATGTGGCCTTGCCCGATGTCCGTGCTGCCCGTCGCCGACAGCGTGAGCGTCCGGTACGGCGTGTCCCCTTGCAGGTGGTCGGCCAGGTACTGGTCGAGCGTCGGCTCCGGCGGCGTGTAGCTGTTCGCGACGCCCTTGTACGCCGAGAGCGACATCGAGGGCATGTGGATGTCCACGCACACGCCGGAGTGGTCGATTCCGGTGACCACCGTGACGTCCTGAAACGTCGCTTCCTCGGCGGGCCAGATGCCCTCGGCGGCGAAGCCCCCGAGATCCTTCAAGCACTCCGGGAGAGTGCTCGCGGTGAGCGGGCCGGCAGCGGGGTTCCACTTCCGCGGGTCCGTTCCGTTCGGATAGAAGAACGCCACGAAACGCTGCACGGCCGGGGTCTGTGCGCTCGCCCGCTGCGGCAGCATGGCCTCGAGGAGCGGGAGCGCCATGCAGGCTCCGGCTCCACGCAACAGGGCTCGTCTCGAGAGTCGTAGGGCCATTCGATCCTCACACGGGTCAGGGCGTGGCGGCGGGAGCGCGCCGCAAGCGAAACTCCGGGGCTTCGACGATGCCCGCGATCAAATCGGCGAAGTCGCCGCTGCTCGCGAACGCGCGCGTCGCAGACTCGATGGTGCACGCATCCGCGGCCTCCGGCTCGCGACCGCCCACGTAGAGGAAGACACGCGACGCGAGGCACTCGGAAACCTCCGGCATCGAGCGGAGCTTTTCGGAAAGCTCCGCGATCGAGGAAAAGGTATTCGGGTCGGGCGCGCCCGGGAGCGCCGGCGCGATTCCGTACTGCGTGATGTCCACGGTCTCGTCGTAGCGGCCCGTGGCATCGAAGGCGGCGAAGCCCACGCCGATCGGATCGATCAGCGCGTGGCAGCCCTTGCACTCCACCTCGGTGTTCCGCTTCTCGACGATTTGCACGCGCGTGAGCCCCACCAGGCGCTCCCCGATCGTCTCCGCGAAATCCGGCGGCAGCGCCATGTGCTGGCACAGGAACGTCCGGCGCACCCAGTTGCCGCGGATCGAGATCGAGTCGCCATCGCTCTTCGCGCTGAGCAGGCTCGCGTGCGTGAGCAGGCCGGTGTTCGCGCGCGGGCTTCCCACGGGGAACTCGACCCTCCCGTCCGCGCCCGGCGCGGGCAGACCATAGAAGGATGCGAGCGCCGGGCTCGTGCGGGTGTAGTTCGCCGTGAGCACGTCGAGGAAGTTTCGACCACCCCACGCGAACTCCTCGAGCACCTGGTCCGTTTCTCGTTGCATCTCGCCGAGCAACGCATCGTCCCAACCGGCGGGCGGAACGTTCGGCGCGCGCAGCTTTTCGTAACCGAGCCACTGGCGGAAGAACGCGCCGATGAACGTTTGCGCCTTGGGGTCGGCGAGCATCGTCCGCGCGACCGTGCGCAGTCCCTCGGGGGTGTCGAGCGCGCCCTGTTCGGCCCGATCGAGCAACGCCGCGCTCGGCGCGCGCCCCCAGAGCGCGAACGACAAGCGCGCCGCGAGCTCCGTCCCGGTCAAGGTGGACAGCCCGTCCGCCGCGTTGCCGACCTCCACGCGGTAGAGAAAGCTCGGCGAGGTGAGCATCGCTTCGATGGCGAGCCGGTAGCGATCTTCGGTGTCGAGGGCGTCGCGCTCGGCGCGCGTCACGAGCGCGTCGACCTCTGCCGCCTCGAGCGCGCGCCGGTACGCGAGCCGACCGAAGCGCGTCACGAACGAGCGCAGGCAATCGGGCGCCGTGAGCTGGCACCCGATCACGGACGAGCGGCGCCGCGTATCCGCGAGCAAGCCATCGGCGAGCGTGCGCGCCTGATCGAGATAGCCGCGCAGGTGCTGCGCCGAGACGGTCTGGATTTCCGCGAACGTGCGGAAGCCGTGCTTGTCGGCGTCGGGCGGCACGCCGTCGATGCTCGGCGGCGACGGGAGTTGGAAGAGGTCCTGCAGCGTGAGCTGGTACTCGAGCGCCGACAGCCGTCGAAGCACCGTCGCACCGGTATCGGTTCCCGGTGCCGCGCAGCTCGAGAGCGGCGGCGTGGTCGGAGACATGGGCGGGGCCGAGGGATTGGGCTCACTCGGCGTGTTCCCCGGCGGCATGCTGCCGGAAGGAGGCGGCGAGCTCGGTGTCGTCGAGCCGGGAGCGGGGGTCGTGGGCGCGCCGGGATTCGTCGACGGCGTTTGCGGATTCGGCGACGCGCTGGTGGGTGCCGTGGTCGGCCCCGGCGGCTCGGCTCCCGTCACCACTTCACCCGTGCACGCCGTCGCGGCGAGGAGCGCGACGAGGCTCATGAGCTCGGGAAGGATCCTGAGTTCGCTCGATCGGGGATCTTTGGTCATCACGCTCGCTCCACGGCAGGTCGACTCGACGGGACGGCAACCGGGCTCGGGACGTTGGGCGTACGGTCAGGGTACTTCAGAAACGCGCGAAACTCCAAGGGATGTAGAGGCGCGCTCCGTTGCTCTCGCCCTCGAAAATATCCGCCCGTTCTTCGAAGACAGCGTCCATGGAGCCTTCGAGTCCGGACGGATTGGCGGGCTCGTCGGAAAAGCGGGTTGACCACGATTCGCCTCCGAAATTCGCCGTGGTCCCGGCTATCCGCGCGGGTCTCGGCGCCCGATCCAGGCCGAGCCTAGCCTTCGGGTCGAGCGCACTTTGCACCGAAAAATTTCGGGAGACGGTTCGCGCAAAACCGTGCAAACGAAGTCCGACCCCTACTCGCCCGTGATCGAGGCGGGCTCCGAGGCGGGACTCGGCAGCGCGTACCGTCGGAGCGAGCGTCCGCGGAGCGCGCGGCGCACCGGCATCAGCGTGCGCTCGACGAGCCGGTACAGGCCCGCCGCGAAGCGCTCCCACAGGCGCCGGTACACCGGTCGTTGCCGCGTCCAGCCGTGGGTGATCGCGATGCTTCGAGCGGTGTCGCGCTCGAA
>QGUH01000874.1 GCA_003242355.1 Pseudomonadota bacterium | reverse complement strand
CAGCAAAAGCGAGGCGAACGGCTCGGTCGAGGTGGTCGAAACCCCTTCCGGAGTGAAAATCTTCGTCCAGCTCCCGAAGCTGCCCGAGTACCACGAGGCAATGCTGCGCGACGCACTCTTGCGGAAGCTCCGCGACGAGTACGGGCCGCCCCCCCGAGCGCCGAAGCCCCCGCCGGACAAACCCAAGAGCCCGCCGAAGGGCGAACCCTCGGACGAGACGGACCGAAATCGAGGGTGACCCCCGCTTCCCTGGAACACGGGCGGCCTCGGCGATAAGCCAAAGCATCATGCCGTCCCTCGACGCCGCGCCCGCGCTCCAAACGCAGGACGGTCGCCGCGCGCTGTCCGAGGCTCCACTGCGCGCGGGCGCCGCCGCCCGGGAGGATTCGTCCGCATCGTGAACGCCAACCTGCCCCGCGCTCGGAGGCTCGCCCCGATCCAGGCGGCGCTGTTCGGCTGCCTGTGCTCGGCCGTGGCTGCGGGAGCCGCCGACGCCCTCCCCTCCGAATCCGAGCCCCGCACGTTCGCGCCCACCGGGGAGGTCGTGGTGTTGCGCGCACCCGCACCGGGGATGGTGCGCATTCCCGGAGGGCCGTTCGTGATGGGCTCGACGCCCGACGAGGTGCTCGGCGCGGCGGCGCTCTGCGCCACAGAGCCGCTCGGCCACCGCTGCACGGAACAGACGTTCGCCAACGAGCTCGGGCGGCGCACGCTCACGCTGCCATCGTTCTGGATCGACAGGACCGAAGTGACGGTTCGCGACTACGAGCGCTGCGCCGCGCTCGGGCAATGCCCGCCCGCCGCCTATCCCGAAGGAGCCACGCGTCTCTTGCAGCCCGACTATCCCGTCGTCTTCGTCACGTATTTCGGCGCGCGCGCCTACTGCCGTTTCCGGGGAGCGCGCTTGCCGAGCGAGCGGGAGTTCGAGCGGGCCGCGCGCGGAACGCGCGGCCGCACCTTCCCGTGGGGCGACGCCTACAACGCGCACGGCGCGAATCACGGGCGGCTCGCGCTCATCGAGAACGACGCGAGCGACGGCTTCGGAGAGCTCGCGCCGGTCGGCTCCTTCGCTGCGGGAGCGACGCCCGAAGGCGTCCTCGATCTCGCGGGAAACGTGGCAGAGTGGGTCGAAGACGTGTACCGCGAGCGCTACGACGATCCGGCCACACCCGCCGACACTGGGCGCCGCACCGTGCGCGGCGGCAGTTTCCGGAGCGCCGCAGCCTGGATCCGCGGCGCCGCCAGGAACGGAGTGCCCCCGGAGACCGTGAGCCCGGAGATTGGCTTTCGGTGCGCGCGCTCCGCAGAATCGGAAGAAGAGTCGGAGTGAAGGACCTCGGTAGCCCCGTTCGGCTTCGTTTGCCCGTGCACGATCGCGTCCGTTTCGTGCTCGTGCGCCCGCACTATCCGGAAAACCTCGGCGCCTCCGCGCGGGCGCTCAAAGCGATGGGCTTTCATCGGCTCGTGCTGGTCAAGCCCGGCCGCCTCTGCGTGAAAGAGCACGACATGGCCTTCAAGATGGCGGTCAAGTCGTGGGACGTGCTCGACCGAGTCGAGACGGTGGCGAGCGTCGAGGCGGCGATCGCGGGAGCCGGGCGCGTGCTCGCGACGACGGCCCGCTCCGGGGTGCGCGGCGCGACGCCGCCACGACGCCTCGCCCCGGACGTGGTGCAGGCCGCGACGCGCGGCGAGGAAATCGCCATTCTGCTCGGCAACGAGAAGACCGGCCTGTCCGACGACGAGCTCGCGTGCGCGACGCACTTCGTGCGCATCCCGATGGCAGCGAGCCAGCCGTCCGTGAACCTCGCCCAGTCGGTTCAAATCCTCGCATACGAGCTATTGATCGCGGCGCTCGATCATCGAGAGCAACGAGCCGGTATCGTGGAGCCATGAACCCTTCGGTGACCATCGATCTGCGTTCGGACACCGTGACGCGGCCCACTGCCGCGATGCGGGAGGCCATGGCGCGCGCCGAGGTCGGCGACGACGTGCTCGGCGACGACCCGACGGTGGCGCGCTTGGAGCAAACGATCGCGGAGCTGCTCGGCAAAGAAGCCGCGGTGTTCGTGCCCTCGGGCACGATGGGTAACCAAATAGCGCTGCTCGCTCACTGCGAGCGCGGCGACGAGGTGATCGTCGGCGTCGGCGCGCACCTCGCCTGGTACGAGACGGGAGCCGGCGCGGCCCTGGCCGGGGTCCAGTTCCTGAGCGTGGGAAGCGACGGCACGTTCACGGCCGACGACGTGCTCGCCGCGATCAAGCCCGCGCGCGAGTATCACCCGCGCACGCGCCTCGTCGCGATCGAGAACACGCACAACCGCGGCGGCGGGCGCGTGTTCCCGCAACGCGACGTGCTCGCCGTTGCGGAGGTCGCCGAACGGCACGGGCTCGCCCTGCACCTCGACGGAGCTCGCTTGTGGAACGCGAGCGTCGCGAGCGGGCTCTCCCCGCGCACGCTGGCCGAGCCGTTCGCGACCGTGAACGTCGCCTTCTCGAAAGGGCTCGGAGCGCCCGTCGGCTCGGCCCTCGTCGGCTCCCGCCCGCTCGTCCCGCGCGCTCGGCCCTTCCCCAGGATCCTGGGTGGGGGCATGCGTCAACCCGGGCGCGTCCCGGCGGCCGGGCTCAACCCGCTCGCGCCCCATCGCAACCGAGTCCCCCCCC
>QGUH01000873.1 GCA_003242355.1 Pseudomonadota bacterium | reverse complement strand
CGAGCGTCATCATCTTGCGGGGGACCTACACGAAGCTGTTCGCGGAAGCGTGGAACTACCGGGACGGAACCTTGTCCCGCGTGTGGCAGTGGAACCGGACGGGCGGAGGAGGCTTCCACAATCTGCGCGTCGGCGACATCGACGGCGACGGCAAGGACGAGATCATCAACGGCAGCATGGCGATCGACGACGATGGCCGCCATCTCTGGGTTACCGGCGAAGATCACGGTGACCGCCTGCACATGACGGACATCGACCCGTCCCGACCCGGCCTCGAGATTTTCTACGTTCAGGAATCCCCTTCCGTTTATCAGCACCCGCACCACCTGCGCGATGCCCGAACCGGTCAATTGATTTGGGGGCCAACGGCCAAAGCCGGCGACAACGGGCGCGGAAATTGCGGGGACGTCAGCGCGGCGCACCCGGGCGTCGAGTGTTGGTCGTCGGCGGTGGACGGCTTGATCAGCGCAACCGGTCAAAACGCCGGAAGCAAACCGAGCTCCGTGAACTTCTCGATCTGGTGGGACGGCGATTTGCTCCGTGAGCTACTCGACGGCACGACCATCTCGAAGTACGGCGGAGGTACCCTGCTTTCTGCGAGCGGATGCACGGCGGGCTCCCGCAACGCTCCCATGGGATATGGGGACGTGATTGGCGATTGGCGGGAAGAGGTGTTCCAGCGTTGCGGAAACACGATTCGCATCTACACGACCACGGTGCCCACCGAGTTCCGCCACTACACGTTGATGCACGACTCCGACTACCGCACGAGCGTGGCCTCCGAAACCATGGGCTACATGCAATCGACGCAGCCCGGGTTCTTCTTCGGCGAAGGGATGGCTCCGAGCACCGCGCCCGCGATCACCGTTCCCTGTCGCCCCTGAGGGTGACCCAACGCGCGCGAAAACTCGCTTCGCGAGCACGAACGACGGTGGGCATGGGGCATCCTTCGCGACGAGGCCGTCGGTAGGGCGCCTCGTGCCGTCGCTCGAGACCGCGAACGCTTCGGAACCTTCGCGGCGCGAGAGCCGAAGCCGCTTGCCTTCCCGTTGGGAACGGATTCGGCTACCGTCGCGTGGTGTTCAGCGGATCGAGGGCGCCTTGAGCCTTCCGAACGAAGAGACGGCGACCCGGGAGGCGCGGACGCAGGAGGATGACTCCCGGCGCGTCGCTCGAAAACCCGGTGCGGCGGTGGCGAGGACGGGATGGCTCGAGTGGCTCTGGCAATCCGCGCGGGCGCGGGAGCTCGCGGCTCGGGCACGCCAGATGGATCCCCGAGCCACGGAGTGGTTGCGCCGTGCACGCCTCACCCTGGAGGTCGCCCATCGGTGCGTCGACGGGGGAGAATCGTACGAAGGCGGAGATCCCGCGCCGGTCGCGTGCGAGCTGTATCGACAGGCGATCTACTGGGCGCTCCTCGCGCACCAGGTGCTTTCGCGCGGCGAAGGCGACACACGGCACTCCCCCGAACTCGGTTCCGGCCACGCGTTCGCGGAGCTTTGGGATGCCGCGACCGATCTGCTGCTCGATGCGGCCGGCGATGGCGTCACTCTGAAGCGACACGAAGCCGGACTCAAGGGGCGCGCCTTCGACGACTTCTTCGAGGCCGGCTCGGCCAGTCCGTCGGCGCTCTCCGATGTCCGGAGCTTCGCCGACGCGGTGATCCGAGAGGTGGATGCAACGACGCGCGCACTCGAGCGCTTGTGGCTCACGCGGCTGGTGCGCGCTGGCCTCGTCGTGCTCCTCGGGCTCGTGCTCGTTGGGGGGGCCGTGCTCGCCTTTGCTTCCGTGGCCTCGCCGCGTACGGATGCGAACGATCGAGCGATTGACCCCACCTCCAGGCGCGCGGCGGACGACCGCGACGCGACGTCGCTCCTAGAACGCCGACCGGTTTGACCGATCGGCGTTCTAGCTGCCTCGTTTCGGAGGGGCGGCACGCGCCGCCCCTCCCGCCGAGGTGAACTCGGCGGGGCCCCTCCCCACGCGGGCACTCTGTCCGACGCTGTTCTCCGCGTATTTCGGCGCGTTCCCAACCGTTCGTCGCTCTAGGGGATTCGGGGGTTGGTACGAACTTTGCCTGGGTTTTGCACGATTCACGGCGAGCGTGCTTGTCGTGGCCCGATCAGAGGAGATTTCTGCGATGTCGATTGCCCAGTTGATCCGACGTCCCGTCGAAACGCTGCCCCCGACGGCAACTTGCGTGGATGCCGCGCAACTCATGCGCACGCGGAACATCGGTTCCGTCATCGTCGCCAAGGACGGCGAGCCGCAAGGTGTCGTCACGGATCGCGACCTGGCCGTGCGCGTGATCGCCGAACGCCGAGAGCCTTCCCAAGTGGAGCTTTCGGAGGTGATGTCCCCGCACCCGATTTTCCTGTCGATTCACCGCTCGCTCGACGACGCCATCGAGACCATGCGCGACCTCGGCGTGCGCCGCATTCCAGTCGTGAACGATGATGGCCAGCTCGAAGGCATTCTCTCGATGGACGACGTGATTTCCATGCTGGCCCGGCAAATCAGTCAGGTCGGCGCGGCCATCGAGCGCGAGATCAAGCCGTCCACGGAGAGTCAGCCCGAACCAGCCCGCTCCGAGAAGGGCTCGTCGGCCGGGCTCGCCGCGAGCCCTCCGTCCCCCCTCGCCGCGCAAACCCGCGGCTACGAATGA
>QGUH01000872.1 GCA_003242355.1 Pseudomonadota bacterium | reverse complement strand
CGCGGCGGAGCCCGGCTAGCCCGCCGTCCCCCGGGCGTCTCCTTTCGGTGTGCCCGGGGCCGGCCGTCCCCCCCTCGCCGTTCCCCGCCCCGCGGGTCTGGAGGTCCCCGCCGGCGCTCCCCGCGATCACGATGGGCAGGTTGTTGTTGTTGTGCGCGTTGCCGTCCGCGAGCTCCGGCAGCCACATGACCGCGGAGTTGTCGAGCATGGTCCTGCCGTCGTCCTCCGTGATCGAATTGATGGTCTCGACGAGCTTGGCGTAGCGTTTGGCGTACCAGTTGTCGATCTCGGCAATCATGTCGAGGACGCCGGGGACGCACTCGCCACCGACGGCCGCGCTGCCGTTCCGGTGCGAGAGCCCGTGGTGGTCGTACTCGTGCGTCATGCCGTCGAAGTTGAACGTCACGAACCCCGGCCACTGCATGATGATCACGCGGTTCGTGTCGCACATCATGGTGAGCGCGATCAGCTTGATCATCATGTCGCCGCCCAACGTGAAGGCGGTGCCGGTATCGAACCCGCCGAAGCCACCTCCACGCCCACCACCGCGGCCGGAGGCCGCTTTCACGTCGTCCTCGCTGATGCCGAGGGCCGCCGCCGTCTCCGCGTTGCACGCGGCCGACACGACCTGCGTCTCGGTTTCCCGGATGAGCTGCAGCCACGCATCGAGCTTCTGCTGGTCGGCTTTACTCAGCTTGGCCCGCTTCAGCGACGCCAGGTGACCATCGACCAGATCGATGATGCTCTTTCCGCGGAGCACCCGATAATCGGCCTCGGTCACCGGGTTGTTGACGCCGCTGCCGAACACGCCCGAGAGGCTGCTGTAAACGTTCGTGGGATTCGTCTCCGGCGTATAGGGCTCGCGCGGGTTCTTGTACGAGAGCACCTGCTTCACGTTCGACGAGGCGAACCCGACCGAAAGCACGAGCGGCGTCTTCGTGCCCGGATTGACGAGCTCGGCCGCGACGTGGTCGAGCGAGCGCCCGAGCGAGTAGTGCTCGTTCTCCGAGTCGATGGGCGCACACGTCAGCTTCGACCCCATTCCTTGATCGTGCGGATCGAAGTACGTGACGCCGTTGACCGTGATCTGCCCCCGCGGGTACATGCCGAGCCCACGCGGGAAAAGCAGCTTGTCCACGAACGGCGCGAGCCCCGCGAGCGTGGTCCCGGCGAGGTGCTCGGCCGTGAGCGGGCCGTCCTCCTGCTTGGGGAACCAGCGGTTCGTCAGGCACCCGTTCTGCGTGTAGAAG
Organism: Pseudomonadota bacterium; assembly: GCA_003242355.1. GTDB lineage: Bacteria > Myxococcota_A > Polyangia > Polyangiales > Polyangiaceae > PMG-095. The sequence goes on along the minus strand of QGUH01000872.1, from coordinate 1,416 downwards.
ATGACCAGGCGACGCGGAGCCGACGCCGCCTGAGCGCGCACGGGGCGCTCGAGCGAGCTCAGGAACGGCACCGCGAGCGCGGCGCCAGCAACGCCCTTGAGGAAGAGTCTGCGATTCACGGCGTCACCTCCGGTGCAACGCGATAGCGGAAGGTATCGGTCTGCGTCAGGTCTGTGATCAGGTTCAGGACCGTGTATCCGCTCTGCGTGAGTCGCGTGGCGAGATCCTGAACCAGGCAGGTGTCCTCGGGGGTCAACGTGCGTTCGTAGGCGTACTCGACCCATTGCTGCACGTAGCACCGCTGGGCCTCGACCGAGCTCGCGATGGCGGCCATCAGATCCGCAGGGCCGCTCACGGCGACTTGCTGGCCGCCGATCATCACGTTCGCGTTCGTGTCGATCGGAGCACCCGTATCCTTCTCGTGCGTTTGATAGGCGCCGATCGCGTCGAACGACTCGAGCGCGTGCCCCGTGGGGTTGATGAACACGTGGTGGCAGTTGACGCAGTCGCCGCCCGCGGTCTGCGCATCCACGCGCTCGCGGTTGGTCACCAGATTGGCCCCATCGGGCAGCGGCGTGCCCTCCGCACCCGGGGGCGGCGCGCCGATCTGCGTGCACAGGACGTGTTTCTGGAGGAACGCCCCGCGCAGAATCGGCGACGACCGATTGTACAGCGAATACGCGGTGAGGAAGCCCACGCGCGTGAAGATGCCCGGGCGCAGGTTCGCGTCGAGATCCACCGGCACCAGCTCTTCCCCGAAGCCGGAGGGGTCGAGACCGTAGAGCGGAGCGAGCCGCGCGTTCACGAACGCGGTGGGCGACGTGAGCAAATCCTTGAAGCCGGCGTTCTTCTCGAACACCAGATGCTCGAAGAGCCGCGAAGTCTCCTGCGACATCAGCGGCGCGAGCGACGCGTCGAACGTGGGATACAGGTTCGGGTCGCGCGCCGTAAGCTCGGACCAACGCGTCTGCGGGCCCATGTGCGCCATCTTTTCGTGGAAAGCCCGAACCATCGGGCGCGCCTTCTCGTCCTGCAGCATGCGCTCCGCTTGCGCGCGGATCCCGTCCGGGCTCGAGAGCACGCCCGCTTCGGCCGCATCGAGCAGCTCGTCATCCGGCATGCTCTGCCAGATGAGGTACGACAGGCGCGACGCCACCTCGTAGTTACCGAGCGCGATGTAGTTGCCCGCCGCCTGCTCCGTGATCTCGGGCCGCGTGAGGAACAGCGGCGAGACCAAGAAGGACTCGATCATGAGCCCCAGGACTTCGTCGAACGTCCCGTTCTCGGTGAGCTCGGCCCGGCGCGTGTACAGCGTTTCGAACTCCGCCACCCCTTGCTGGGGCAGCGGCGACCGAAAGGCCGGCTGCCGCCCCTACCACACGACCAACGTCACAAACCTGCACCCTATAACCCCCG
>QGUH01000871.1 GCA_003242355.1 Pseudomonadota bacterium | reverse complement strand
TTTTTATTTTTTTTTTGAAGTGATATAGCTGGTTCAGGAAAAGGAGGCCTCTCGGTGGGCTCCGAGTTTTGTATAAGAGGCAGGGAAAATCCGGTTCCCGCACGGTGTGTGCCTATCGAATCTGGGCCCCACTCTAAGCAGACGCGCCAAGGCGCGCACGCCGATGCTGACGGAGTAGTCGTTGATTTCTACGAAGGCGCACGCTGCCGGAGCCCTCGAAGACGTGTTCGCCCAGGCCAGTTCGTGAGCGCTCAGCCCGCTTTACGGAACAGCTCGTAGCGCTGCTCGAGGCGTTCCGAGTCCGGATACTGGTCTTGTCTGCGCGGCAGATGAAGAGTGCGCCCAGCGAACGCCTTCAGTCCGTGCTCGAGCGTGGGGCCATCCCGCTCCTCCATCAACCGTCGTGATACCTCGATGACGAGGTCGGGGCGAATGCCGATCAAGTGCGCGTCGTACGCGCTATGATGGAGCTTGCAGAGGGCCAGACCATTGGGCACCACGGGCTCTCCCCGTGGATGCTGGTCCGGCACGATGTGCGCGGCATCCAAAAGTTCCCGTCGTGGGAGCCGACAAATCGAACACCGTTGCTCGTACGCCCGCAGGACGGCGCTGCGGAACATGTCCTGATGGAGGCGCTTCTTTGCTTCCACCGTGGTGTAGCGCCGGACGAGATTCTGCATCACCGGATCGGCCAAGTACTCGCCCGGGGCGAGGAGCTCGTCAGCCGGAGAAACGGTGAGCAACACGCTTTCGCGCGTCGGTCCAGGAACCGCATAGGTGGGCCATAGAGGGCGATAGAGGCCCGGTTCGACGCCATAGAAGTATATGAGCGGCGTCTGGAGCTCAACCGCGCGGAGCAGGAGGCGGTTGTCGTGATACTCGGGGCCGCGGCTCTGGAGCGCGTAAACGAACGCTTCGTCCGTCGCGATGTCCTCGTACTTGGGTTTGCCCGAGCGGGGAACCGTGGTTTTCAGCGAGAGTGCGGCATCGACCATTCCCCGTGGACGGAAGATGCCCTTGCTCTGGTTGGCGAAGCGAAAGTTTTGCCCCCCGAAATCGAATCCGGCTTCGATGATCGCCCACGGGAGGACTTCACCGTGTATTCGGACGAGCTGGGCCAGGGCCGCGAATGCGGCCGATCGCACTGGCCAGTCGGGATCGTTCGATGCCAACGGCCCGTGTGTATCCGGTACGGCACGAGAGTGCAAACAAGCCCGCGCTTCGGAGCGCAGCAGCCCCGCACGGCCCCACCGCACCCCACCGATCACGCAGGCGAATGTGCGAACGCGAGGACGGAGTGGCGCAGGACGCGGGCGACTTGGGGGTCACGGCCCTGACGCTTCCAGGCAGCAATGGCGGTACGCAGGACGGTGGCTTCCTGCTTCTTGTGGGGTGAGTTGGCGAGATGCGCGGACTGGATGAAGAGGGCAAGCTCGCCGTCGGCGACGTCCAGGAACCAACCGATGTCGTCGGGGTTCGTGCGCTCGGCGACGCGCACGAAGGTCCGCAGGGTATCGAGGGCGTCTTCGCTGCCGCGCTTGGGGCCGTTGGCGGCGATGACCTGGGCAAAGAGCAACAGGGAACGATAGAGCGCCTGGCGAGCGCGGGCGAGGTCGGGCAGGCTGTAACCGGCCGCTCCCGAGAGGAGCTCACGGCGCGCATCGGAGAGCTCGAGCCGCGCCGCGAAGCAGACACCGTGCAACAGATCGTTCGGAGAGCCCGAGTCCAGGGCTCGGATGATGGGAACGGCACGCTCACGGATGGACTCGAGCGCGCGCCGGGGAGCACCGTCCGTCGACGGCGCCGTGAGCGAAACCTGCACGACCGCAAGGCGCAAATGCGCGGCGCGCAGACCGACGACACGCCATCGATCTTCACGCGTGGACGTCGTCGTTCGTGTCGTCGTCAGGGATGCGGAACGCATGCCCGAGCTCCGAGCAAGAGGCGCGCCATGTGAAGAACCCGCGAGTTCCCGCGGAGCGTCGAGGCACGAAGCGCGACGATGGCTCACGTCGAGACGATGCGGTCTCGAGTGGAGACGTCGAGTGTCTCATCGCGGTCACGACCCGCGTTTCACGCTGGACCGTCGTAGGGCGGCAAACGCCATCGTTGGATGTCGAGGTGGCGAAAAGAGCGAATGTGTGTGGCGTTCTACTACAGGGTTCCTCCGCGGCCTCTCGGAATCTACCCTGAAGAGTCCCGACGACTGGGAAGGAAGGATGAACGGCCGAGTATCACCGGCGCGCGGTCGGTGGGCATGGTGGAAGACCGAGGTGTGACGTGGAAGGCAATCGCGTCGAAGGGGAGACGACGGGCGAACACCCTCGTTCGGGCGTGGAGCAAATGAGGGCGAACTCGGAAGCATCGGATGCGGGCGCAAATGGGCGCACGGTCGAACGCCTGGACGAGCGCACGGCGCGGCTCGAGGCCCAGGTGGCCGAGCTTTCGAAGAAGCTCGATGCCGCGATCGCGCTCTCCGGATTGAAGGAGGCGGCGGGGCAACTCGTCGGCAAGGAGAAGGAGGAAAGGCCGCAGAGCTTCTGGAACTCCCCTGCGGGTGTGGCCCTGATTTCGCTGCTCGGTGGGGTGCTGATTTTGGTGTGGAACGCGGTGTCGTATCACTTCGAATAAAAAAATTGAGGTGGCGAGCGACCAACTCTGTGGAAGTAGG
>QGUH01000050.1 GCA_003242355.1 Pseudomonadota bacterium | reverse complement strand
CCCATACGCCGGGCCCCCCGGAGCCCCGACAAGGGGAGGGCCCCGCGAAGGGCGGCGCGGGGCCCGGGCGGGCGCCCCCGCGAGCTGCCGCGTGGCGCCGATAGGCCCCCCGGCCGCCCAGCCTGCCCACCAGGCGGCGTCTACACCGCTCCTCATCGATAGCGGGAGCGACCCTCGGCCCGCCGCCGGAGGGTGCTCCGCGACGACGAGCCGTTCACGGCCGACCTCTCCGGCGCGACTCGCTGGCGCTCGTCGCACGCCCGCTTCGCTCGCGAGGCGGACCCCTGAGCGGGGTGGGGCACGAGTGGCTCGCGAGTCCTCCCTCGGGAAGGTGCCGAAAATGTGCGGAGAGCGGCGTCGCGGAGCGTCCGCGTGGTAGGCCTGCAGTCTCACTTGCCGCGGCGCGAGTCGGCGGAGGCGACCACGGAAGTCGTCGATCAGTAACGGGGCGGGCTCGTGGCAGGCATTGGTTATCCGAGTGGGGTTTCGAGGCTCGGGCCTGAAAACCCCGGTGCTGGGCCGATCGCGCTTCCGTATGGACTTCCGGATGGGGTGCACGCTAGGATTCGATAATCCGAGCGATTGCGCTCCGGCATGCGCCGGGGCCCATGCACGAAGCTTCACCCCGAGATGACCAAGGCGGACATCGTTCAGGCGGTCTATGCGAGGCTGGGGGGCTTCTCCAAGAAGGAGTCGGCGGATCTGGTGGATCTCGTGTTCGAGACCATGAAGGAGACGCTGGGTCGCGGTGAGAAGATCAAAATCTCCGGCTTTGGTAACTTCGTGCTCCGCGACAAGCGCCAACGCCAGGGGCGCAACCCGCAGACCGGGGATCCGATCACGATCACCGAACGCCGGGTACTCAGCTTCAAGGCGAGCCAGCTCTTGAAGCAGGCGTTGAACGACGATCGCCAGGCGTCAGCCGCCGGAAACGGCGCGAGCCGCGAAGAATCGTCGAACCTCGGTTCGGGCGGCGACGCCCGAGGATGACGCATCGTGGCCGAGGACCCGAAGGCCCAGGTTCCGGTCAAGCTCTATTACCGGATCGGCGAGGTGGCGCAGATCGTGGGCGTCGAGCCGCACGTGCTCCGCTACTGGGAGACGGAATTCCGTTCCATCCGGCCGCAGAAGTCGCGCAAGGGGCAGCGCGTCTACTCGCGGCGGGACGTGGACAAGCTGCTCAAAGTCAAGGACCTGCTCTACACGCACCGCTTCACGATCGAAGGGGCGCGGCGCCGCCTGCGTGAGAGCGGGCTCGAGCCCGACGCTCCGCGGCTTTCACCGCCCGCGCGGAGCCTGCTCGTCGGCTTGCGGGACGAGATTCGCGCGATGCTGGCGGAGCTCGAATCGAGCGGATCGCGGCAGGGCTGATCGCTGCTGTCCGCCCCCAGCCTTGACTTCGGCCTGAACCCCGACCACATGCGGAGGGTCGAACCAAGGAGGGCCTCATGGCCGACGGCCTCAACCGCGTGATGCTTCTAGGAAATCTGGGTGCCGATCCCGAGCTTCGCATGACTGCGAGCGGGCAGGCCGTGCTCAAGCTTCGCCTCGCGACGAGCGAAAGCTATCTCGATCGCAATCGCGTGCGTCAGGAGCGCACGGATTGGCACAGCGTCGTGATCTGGGGAAAGCGCGCCGAGGCGTTGGCGAAGATTCTCGCCAAAGGCTCGCGGATCTTCGTGGAGGGCGGGCTACGCACCTCGAGCTACGACGATCGTGAGGGAAACAAGCGCTATCGGACCGAGGTCGTTGCCAACAACGTGATCCTCGCCGGCGGAGCCCGCGGCAGCGGCGCGCCCCGCGCAGCAGCGATGGACGACTTCGGCGGCCCGGAGCCACCGGGAGAACCGCCCGGTGGCTACGACGACGCCGACTACGGGAGCGACGACAACATTCCGTTCTGATGGTTCGAAGGAGCCGGCCGCAATTCACCGCGCCCCCGCCGGGCGCGCTTCGCTCGCGAGCGCGGGACGGAGCGGGGCGAGGGGCCTCGTTCGAGGACCACTCGGTGTGCTCCGCTCCCGCTCGCGACGTCGCGACGCCCTGATCGAGGATGCGGCGCAGCCGCTGGATGTTCGTTTCGAGCACGCTCGCGGCGGTGCTCGTCGCCGGGATCGCGCCCGGGTGCCGCCGCGCCGAGCAGCCCCGTGAGGCGCGGCCCGCGATCGAGGAGCCGCCCGCGCGCCCCGCAGAGCTCGTGGCGGAAATCGTCGTGCCCCGGGCAGGGGAGGCGTGGACGGCAATCCGCCCATTGCTCGGCGCCGCGGGGGCATTCTTCGCCGTCGGGCCCGAGCTTTCGCTGAGCTCGCTGTTCGGCATGGGGCCGCTCGCCGCGGGCTCCTTCGATCTGTCACGACCCGTCGTTGGCGGAGTCGTGGTCGTCGCCGGGAGCCCATCGCTCGTCGTCGCGGCGCCTCTCGTCAGTGGTCCGGAGCTCGTCGCGCGGCTCACGACCGGAGCGTCGGCGACGCACACGGCTCGGAAAGCGGGGGCTCTCCTGCACCTCGATGCTGCCGGCGAGCGCCGGGCGGAGCGCTCGATCGCGGTCATCGACGACGTCGTGCTTCTGGGGCCCGCGGCGGCGCTCGCGGTCGCCGGGCCGTACCTCGGGCGCGGGCTCGCTCGCGCCCCTGCGAGCGGCCCGCCGGCGCTCGTGCTGCGCGGTCCTGCGCTGCGCGAGCGCGTGGTTCCGGCGTTGCGTGCCGCGTGGCAACGGCGCCGGGATGCGCTCGCGCAAAGCGCGCACGCCCTCGAGCAAGCGCGCGGTCGCCCGGCGGATTTCGCCGAGCCGGAGGTCCTGCTCGCCGCGGTGGATAGCGTGGTGGGCGAGGTGCTGTCCGTGGTGGAAAGCGCGCAGGAGGCGCGCATCGAGCTCGTCGCGGACAAGGATCATGTGCGCTTCGAGCTCCGTCTGCTGGGCGCCCGGTTGGAGAACGCAGCGCGCCTGCTCCCGACGGCTTCCGCCGAGTCGCGCGAGCTTCTCACGGAGCTTCCCGCGAGCGCCGTCTTCTCGCTCCGGACCCGACGGGGGGCCGATGCACCGTCCACGGGACTGCCGCCGTTCGTCCAGGATCTGTTCGGGGATCGGCTCCCCCCGGCGACGGCTCGGGCGGTAGACTCGACCTGGGCGGCGCTCGATCGCGCACGCGGCAGCGAGCAGGCGCTCGCGCTCCTCGAGGATGGAACCGTAATGTGGACGGGAACAGTCGTGGACGGGCCGGCTCTGCGCACCGCAATCGGTGAAGCCGTGCGCCACGCCGCACGCCCGCCCTTCGTCGAGCCGTTCACGGCCCGGCTCGGGCGCGTGCTGGACGTCCGCGAGGAACGGAGTGCTTCGGGCAGCGGCACGGCGCCTCGGCGCTTTCGAGTGCGCTTCGCAGGGCAGCCGCCGGCCGCGAGCGGTACGACCGTCCACGTCACGGCGCACGTCGAGGCGGAGCGGTTCACCGTGCTGCTCGCACCGGACCGCAGCGCACCGACCGTGCCGTCGTCGCCCGATCCGGCGCGCGCGTCGCTGCTCCGTGCGATCGAGCCCTCGCGGGCGGTGGCGGCTCTCGTCGATCTCGCGGCGTTCGGTGCGGCCCCGCGTGGGAGCCCGGCACTGTGCGCCCTCGCGCTCGGACGCGATGCCGACGAGCTACGGCTCACCGTCGCGCTTTCGTCGCGCGCTTCGGCCGCGCTCACGAGGGGGGTGTTCGAGTGACGCGGCGATCGATCCTCGTGATTGGATTTCCGGCGGCGCGGGCGCGGCACGTTCTCGCGGAGCTCGTGCGATCCGAGCCCGAAGCCGAGCTGTGGGCGCTCGTTCATCCGGAGCGCGCGGAAGAGGCGCGGCTGCGGGCTCGCGATCTCGGGCTCTCGGATCCCGAACGCTTGCGCATCGTGGAGGGGGATCCAGCGGCTCTCGATTTCGGACTTTCGGGCAAGGCGTACCTTGAGCTCTGCGACGGCATCGACGTCGTGCATGCGGCGTACTCGGTCCAGGATCCGGACACGAGCGAGGAGCTCGCCGAGACCGTCAACGTGGGCGCGGCGCGCGAGCTCGTCGAGCTCGCGCGGGCTTCGCGTCGTCTCGAGAAGATCGTCTTTTACTCGAGCGTTTTCGTGAGTGGCGATCGAACCGGCCGCGTGCGCGAGCACGAGCTCGAGGCGGGTCAAGGATTCCGGAATGCTGCGGAGCGCACGCAGGCAATCGCCGAGCGGATGCTGCGCCGGAGCGGCGCCAAGGTCATCGTGCTGCGCGCCGGACACCTGCTCGGTGGGCCGACTCCGGGGAGCACGAGTCGCATCGTCGGGCCGCACCTCTTGATGGTGTTGCTCGTGAATGCGCCCCTCGATACGCCCTTTCCGCTGCCGCCCGGTGCGGAAACGCGCCTACCGCTCACGCCGCTCGACTTCTTGGCGCGCATCGGCGTTCACGCCGCCGCCGAGATCCCGCCGGGGCGTACGATCCACGTCGTGGATCCCGACGCGGTGACGGTGCGTCGTTTTCTCGAGCTCGTTGCGGAACGCTCCGGGCATCGGCTCGACACCGGATTCAGTCTGGGCGCGATCCCGCGCGCGCTGATCGGCAACCCCGCGGCCCGTTTGCTGCAGAGCAGCTTGCGGGGATTGTTCGAGGTGCTCTCGACGTCGGCCGAATACGATACCGAGGGCATCGTCGAGATCGCCACGCGCGGCGGACCTCGCTGTCCGTCGCTCTCCGAATACCTGGACCGGTGGATCGAGAGCGCACGCGTTCAAATCCAACCCAGCGCGCTCGACGTGAGCCGCTACGAACACGCGCCGTTCCTCGTGGCGTGAGCGATCGACGTCCGGATCGATCTCAGGGGCTGTCGAAGGGATTTTCGCGAACGAGGGTGGTGGGCTCGCGCGCTGGCCGCTTCTCGCGGATGGGCTCGGGCTCGTCCTTCGGCTCCGTGCTGCGTCGGCGCGGAGTTTCGTCGGCCTCCGTGGAAGCTTCCTTTTCTTTCCGCTTTTCTTCGCGTTCCTCGCTGCTCGACTTCGCGGGGCGCGTCGGCTCGGCCGCGGAGCTGCTGGCCGCGGGCCGTCGCGCCGCGCTTGCGGAGCTTGCCGGTGCGCGCGCGGGGTATTCGGGCAAATCGGAGATGCTCACGGCGTCGGAGCCGAGAGCGCTCAGCCGATCGGCGGCGCGCCGCCTGCGCTCCGAGTCGATGGCGGGCGAGCGCGCGATCTCGTCGTAGAGCGTGCGCTTCTCGGCGCGATCGGTGCTCGTCTCGGCGAGCTCGAACAGGTGATCGGCGTACGCGGCTTGAATCGCGCGGAAGTCCGGCGACATCCGGGCGTTCGAGCCCACCGGCAGCTCGGCTGCCTTGCGGTGGGCGCCGCGCACGTCGCCGCGCACGAGCAGAGCCTTGGCTTCGCTCAGGATTCGCTCCGCGTGCTCGGCGGTTGCGTCCTTGACGCTCACGAGCTGCGTCGCGGGGCGTTTGCGCGTCGCGAGGACCACGGCGACGGCCGCGACGAGCGCGAGCACGGCGAGACCGAATAGAACCTTGACGCCGATGGGATTCGACTGGAGCGCGCGGAGCGTCTGCTCCGCTTCGCGGCGTCGCGTCGCTCCGCTCGCCGAAATCTGAAGGCTGTCCTCCGAGCCCGGGATATAGGTGTCTCCGGCCGGCAAAAACTTCAAGACGACGTCGCCGAGCTCGATGACGTCGCGCGCATCCACGAACCCGCGCGGCAGCTCGACCCCATTCACCCGAACTCCGTTCGAGCTGTTCCGATCGACGATTTCGTAGCGGCCGTCCCCCAGCGGGTGAATCTCGGCGTGCACGCGGCTCACCGACTGGTGATTGATGCAGATGTCGCACTCCTCGCCGCGACCGATCACCAGATTGGCGTCCGAGAGCGGGTACTCGAAGCCCGGATTGGGACCGTTCAGGACGAGCAGGCGATCGACCGTGGCTGCCAGGTTCGGCGACGCGGGAACCGTGCCGGGCTGATCCTGGGCCGTGATGCGCGAATCGTCTTCGACGATGAGCCGGTAGTCCCCGAGCTGAACGAGATCGCCGTGGCCGAGCTCCTGCGAGCCGGCCACTCGCCGCCCGTTCACGTAACAGCCGTTGTAGCTATCGAGGTCACGGAGCGCCCACCCCTGACCGCTCCGCTCGAGTCGAGCGTGGTGCCGCGAGATGTTCCGCTCGGTGAGACGGATCGCATTGTCCTCTGCACGACCGAGGCTGTACACGTCGTGGACGAGGTGGACGACGGTCCGATTACTCTGGTCGTCCTCGATCGTCAGCTTCCACATGGAGACGGATTCGACGAGTCTAGCGTCGTTGAGGCGCGAAGACGCGGATTTTCGAGAGGATGGCCACGTGCGGGCCCGTGTTGCCTCGCTGCCCGGGGCGCGAAAACCAGCAGGGGAGGCCGCGGAGTTCGGGCGCCGCCTCAGCTCGGATTTCGACCGGCCCTCCGAGTGTGGTCGGCCGCCGCGCGCATTCGCCGCCCGAGCGTGAACAGCGCTTCGTGGACCCGTGGCCGCGCCTCCCGAATGGCCGCATTGTGACGGGTCGGGCAGACGCGATTGGTGAGGAGCACCGTCGCGCAGCCGGCCACCGGGTCGCACCACAGGCTCGTTCCCGTGAACCCGAGGTGTCCAAAGGTGAGTGGACTTGCGCTTGGTCCCGCAGACGCATTCGGACCCGACTTGCCGTCGAAACCGACACGGAGCGAGCTTCCCGGGCGCTCACGCACGAGCCGTTCGAGCGTTTCGCGAGAGAGCCAGTTGGAGCCACGGCCGCACAAGCCCTCGAGGAGGGCCACGCCGAGACCGAGCACGCCGCGGGCGGTGCCGAAGAGCCCCGCGTGCCCCGAAAGGGCGTGACCGGAATAGGCCCAGGCGTTCTCGTCGTGAACGACGCCGCACACGAGCCCACCTCGAAAGGGGACGTGTTCGGTCGGCGCGACCCGCGCGATGAAGTCTTCGCCGGCACGCAGCCACTGGCGGGCCGATCGCACGTCCACGCCGAGCGGCCGCGACACCTCGCTCGCCACGAGCTCGTCGAGCGGCGAGCCTGCCGCCCGCGTCAGCGCTTCGCCCGCGACGAGGTAGCCGAGATCGCTGTACAAGGGCGCGAAGCCCGACTCGGGCGGGGGGCCCGTGCATTCGGCGCGACGCGCGACGAGAGCGCGCGCGAGCATGTCGCGGCGACACAGGGAAGCGCGCGCGGTGAGCGGTGCGAAGAGCGGTAGGTGCGCCTCCAGCCCACTTCGGTGACCGAGGAGCTGCTCGAGCGTGACGCCCGCGGACGGAGTGCCGCGGCTTTCTTCGACGAGCTCGGAAAGGGTGCTGTCGAAACGCACGACACCGCGCTCGACGAGTCGGGCCGCGGCTACGGCCACGAACGACTTCGTGATCGAGGCGAGGTCGAACACGGTCTCGACGTTTGCCTGCCCGTACGGCGTCCGTCCCGCGGCTCCGATCTCCATGCGGAGCTCGCCGTCGCGGAGCACGGCCACGCCGACCACGGCGCTCGGGGCGACCCCACGCTCCACGATTTCCGTGCGAGCGAGCGTGTCGAGGGTGTCCGTCATCCTACATGTCCGTCTCTTGGACGTCGTGGTCGTGACGAGTCGCGTACGATTCCAAGTTTTGACCCGATGTTCCGTCGAGGGCTATCCTGCCGGGAAGGCGACGAATGGCCGAGTTTACTTGGGAAGCCCGAGCACGCACCGGAGAGCTCCGCAAGGGCGTGATGGAGGCGGACACCGAGGACGCCGTCAACCAACGCCTGCGCCAGCAACAGCTCAGCCCCGTTCGGGTGGCTCGCCGCCGCAACCTCGCGAACATCAAGTTCGGAAGCGGGGTTTCCACCAAGGACCTCGTCACGTTCACGCGCTTGTTCGCGACCATGATCGACGCGGGCTTGCCGCTCGTGCAATGCCTCGAGATCCTGAGTGCTCAGCAATCCAATCGCCACTTTGCCAGCGTCCTCCGCGACATCAAGGGAGCCGTCGAAGGCGGCGCGTCGTTCAGCGAGGCGTTGCGGCGGCACCCGAAGGTGTTCGACGAGCTGTTCGTCAATCTGGTGCAAGCGGGGGAGGTGGGCGGCATCCTCGACAACATCCTGAACCGCCTCTCGGTGTACCTGGAGAAGCGCCAGAAGCTCATCCGCCAGGTGCGCGGCGCGCTGGTCTATCCCGCGATCGTGATCGTGATCGCCGCCGGCGTGATGACGGTGCTGCTCACGTTCGTGATCCCGGCGTTCGAGAACATGTTCAAGGATTTCGGGGGTGGCAAGGCGCAGCTCCCGAAGCTGACGCAAATCGTCGTCGATGCTTCGCACGTGTTCGTCACCGCGCTGCCGTTCCTCGCGGTGGGGCTCGTGCTCCTCGGAATCGGCGTCGGTTACGTGTATCGACTGCCGAAAGGCAAGCGCTTCTTCCACCAGGCGATGCTGGGGCTGCCGATCGTCGGCAACGTTCTGCGCAAGATCGCGGTGGCGCGCTTCACGCGCACGCTCGGCACGTTGCTCCAGTCGGGCGTGCCGATCCTCGACGCGCTCGAGATCTGCGCGAAGACCGCGGGGAACGTGGTCATCGAGGGCGGCATCATGGATGTGCGTCAGGCCATCAGCGAAGGAAAGAACATGGCCGAGCCGCTGATGGCGACCAAGATCTTCCCGGACATGGTGGTGCAGATGATCGCGGTCGGCGAGCAGACCGGCGCGCTCGATCAGATGCTCAACAAGATCGCCGACTTCTACGAGGAAGAAACGGACGTCGCCGTGGCCGCGATGACTTCCGCGCTCGAGCCCATTTTGATGGTCGGCGTGGGCGGGATGGTGGGCGTCGTGCTCGTAGCGATGTATCTGCCGGTGTTCTCCTTGGCCGGGAACATCAAAGCAGAGTGAGCGGGTTCTCGCTGGGGCTTCCGGACATCGTCGGCGCGGGGCCGCTCCCTCGGCGGCTCGCGCTGCTCACCCTGCTCCGTCTCGTCTTCACGGTGTGCGCGCTCGCGCTGGTCGGCGCGCTCTATCTCAAGACGGGCTACGACCCGACGGCGTTCACACCTCGCGCGATGCTGGCCGCGCTCGTCTGGTCCTTCTCGTTGGCCGGCATCTACGCGCTCGTGCTGCGTCGCGGCCGTGGTCTCGAACGCCTGGCGGACGCCCAAATCTTGCTCGATCAGGTGACCTGGACGGGCGTCGTGTACCTGACGGGAGGCGTGAGCAGTGGTGCGACGTCCTTTTACGGCCTCACGTGTCTGGTCGGGGCGAGCCTCACGGGTCTGCGGGGCGCCACGATCGCTGCGATGAGCGGCGGGCTGCTCTACGTGGGACTGACGAGCGCGCTCGCTCGAGGCTGGCTCGCGCCGCCGCCCGATCAGCCGCCGAACATCTACGAGCTCGCTCCGGGGGAGGTCTCGTTCTACCTCGTCGTCAACGTGCTCGTGCTCGTGGTCGTCGCCTTGCTCGCGGGCACACTGGCCGAGCGACTGCGCTGGACGGGCGGCGAGCTCAAGCTCGCCACGGAACGCGCGGATCAAGCCGAGCGCATGGCGGCGCTCGGTCGGCTCGCTGCAGGGCTCGCCCACGAGATCAGAAATCCGCTCGGCTCGATCGCGGGATCGATCGAGCTGCTCAGGGCTGCACCACAGCTTTCGGAAGAGGATCGGCGACTTTGCGACATCGTGCAGCGCGAGACGCGCCGCCTGAACGATCTCGTCACGGACATGGTCGACCTCGCGCGACCGCGCAAGCCGTTGCTCGCCTCGGTCGACGTCGCGAGTCTCGCGCGCGAGCTGGTCGAGCTCGCGTCGCGATCGGGGCGGGCGATTTCCGACGTGGCCGTGCGCTACGTGGGTGAGGATTCCGTGGGCGTGCGTGCCGATGGCGCTCAGCTCCGTCAGCTCGTCTGGAACCTGGTGCGCAACGCCGTGCAAGCCAGTGGCCCCGGCGAAGAGGTGGTGGTGCGCGTCGTGCTGCGGCCGGACCAGCGCGTCGAGCTTTCGGTGACCGATCGCGGTCCGGGCATCGACGAGCAGCAGCGCGAGCGCTTGTTCGACGCGTTCTTCACGACGCGGTCGCAAGGCGCGGGGATCGGTCTTGCCGTGGTGAAGCGCATCGCCGACGAACACCGGTTCGTCATCACCGTCGACAGCCAGGCGGGCAGCGGCGCCACGTTCCGGGTCGATCTCGGGCGCGCCGTCCCGTTGTCCCAACCCTCTCCGTTTTCGACGGCGGAGGTCGGGGCGACACCGGCCGACCCCGCGGCTGGGAAAGGATGACCTCGGTGCCGAGTGGGGCGGCCTGGTTCCAGGCCGCTGCTGCCGCGCGGCCAGCTTTTCGCAAAAATCGCGCCCGCGCGGGAACACGGAGGCTTCGTCTTGCGTACGACGAGGTGGACTTTAGACTCTCGTGAGGAAAATGATGAAGCTCCGTAGGACATTTCGCGTCATGGCCGTGGCTTTATTGCTCGGGATCGCCGCGCCAGCGGCGCACGCCGCCAACGCCGAGAGCTTCATCCGCGCCAAACACGAGCAGCTGACGACGCTCGTCGCCAAAGCCAAGACGAAGGCCGACGAGAGCAAGTTGGAGAGCGCCTTCGACGAGGTGCTCGACTACGATACCTT
>QGUH01000870.1 GCA_003242355.1 Pseudomonadota bacterium | reverse complement strand
AAAAAGAAGACGGCAAACGGTATCTAGGACGGGTTCCTGGGCCTGGAGATTTGTATAAGGGACAGCTCGTAGGCCCGTCTCTTCCCCAGGCCGAGGTCGAGCTCGCCCTCGTCGAGCGCGATGTCGGTGCGGGTCTGGTGGTACTGCGTCCGCGTCGTCGCGCGCCCGTTCTGGAGCGTCATCCTGCCTTCGAGCGCTGAGTGCACGCCGCCGAGGTCGAGCGCGAGCTGACCCTTGATGAACACCCAAACGTCATCGTCGCCGCGGAAGTTCAGCACCTCCCCGCCGCGGTACTCGAACCAGTAGCGCACTTCGCTCGTGAAGTGGAAGTTGCGCGCCGGTGAGCTGCCGTCGACGCCGAAGCCAGCGTTGTCGATCGGGAAGAACCCGTCGTTCGGATTTTGCAGATCGTCGGGGCGATCGAACTCGTACGATCCGTTTTGCTGACGCTGGAGCACCATGCGCTGCAGGATCGTGGTGTTGCGATCCGAGTCCCGATACCAGTCGTAGAAGCTCGCGTCGCTGGTGATGACGCCGGAAGAAGTCCCCCCGACGGGAAAGATAACCACCGGCGCGGGAGGATTCGGGTTGCGCTGAGGCTTGCCATCCGCGTCGAGCGCCGACAGCACCAAGCGCTGCGAGGTCGCGATGACTGCCTGCTCGAAATCGGGGTGCCCCGCGGGCAAGCCTCCTCCCGCGGTCTTGCCGTTCGCTCGGAAGTCGCGAATCACGAGCGGCAGCTCGAGCGTCTCGTTCGCGATGGGCCGGAGCTCGCACTTGTAGCCGGAGTCCGGCTCGAGCTTGCAGTCCTTGCTGCAGCCGTCGCCCGAGACGGTGTTGCCGTCGTCGCACTCTTCGTCGTCGCTCGGCAGGCGGATGCCATCACCGCAGGCGGACACGCACTCGCCCGCGCTGCAGTCCGGCTCGATCTCGCAGAACGGCGTGCACCCATCGCCGAGATCGTTGTTCCCGTCGTCGCACGGCTCCAGCCCCTCGCGAACGCCGTCGCCGCAGACCGTTTCCCGGCACTTGCTCGGCTCGCCGGAACAGACCCAGCCGAGCTCGAGCTGGCACGTCGCGGAGCACCCGTCGTCGTCGCGCGTGTTGCCGTCGTCGCACTGCTCGCGTCCGAGAATGAGGCCATCCCCGCAGCTCGGCCGGCACACGGCTCCCGGCGGGCACTCCCAGCCCTCTTCGAGCTGGCACGTCGAGGAGCAGCCGTCGCCATCTTTCTTGTTGCCGTCGTCGCAGGTCTCGTCGCCCATCACCTTGCGATCGCCGCACACCACGAGCGAGATGCACGGCTCTCCGGGGACCGGGCAGGACCAGTTGTCTTCGATCACGCAGAGCGCGCTGCAACCATCGCCGCTGACGGGCGGATCCTCGCCGTCGTCGCACTGCTCGCCGCGGGCGATGTCGAGGTTGCCGTCGCCGCACCAGGCGATGCGCGTGCAGACCTTGCCGACGTTCGGGCAGTCGTAGCCGGGCTCGACCTGGCACGTCTCCGAGCACCCGTCACCCGACTTGGTGTTGCCGTCGTCGCAGCCTTCGCCGAAGGCGAGGCGCGCGTCGCCGCAGACGTCTTCGGGCGCTTCTTCGCAGGGACCGCCGTCGCTCGGACACAGGTAGCCGGGCTCGACGGACTTGCAATCCGCCGCGCAGCCATCGTCGTCGTCCTCGTTGCCGTCGTCGCAGGCTTCGTCCCCGACGACCTCGCCGTCTCCGCAGACGATGGTCGTGACGCACGGCTCACCGGGGGTCGGGCACTCGAAGAAGGGCTCGACCGTGCACCGTCCGGTGCAGCCGTCGCCGGGCCGGGTGTTGCCGTCGTCGCAGTCTTCGTCGTCGGCGAGGGCGCCGTCTCCGCAATACTCGAGCAGCTCGCACGGTTCGCCGGGCACCGCGCAGCGGTAACCGGGCTCGAGCGTGCACTCTTCGGAGCAGCCGTCGCCGCCCTCGTCGTCGCCGTCGTCGCAGGTTTCTCCGAAGTTCACCGCGCCGTCGCCGCACACGGCCGTGGCCACGGGCGTGCACGGCTCGCCGGGAGCGCGGCACGCGAACCCTTCTTCCACGGCGCACTCTTCGGAGCAGCCGTCGCCCGCCTCGTCGTTGCCGTCGTCGCAGGCTTCGCCGCCCGTGATCTCGCCGTCACCGCAAACCACGGTGGACGTGCAGGGCTCGCCCGGCTCTTTGCATTCGAAGTTGGGCTCGACGCGACACAAACCCGAGCAGCCGTCACCCGGCTCGGCATTGCCGTCGTCGCAGACTTCTCCGGGGTCGAGCTCCCCATTGCCGCACAGCCCGTCCTCGCAGTCGGCTCCGATGCATCCGGCGCCACCGCCTTCGCCCCTTCCGTCGCTGCCTGCCGCCGACGGGAGATCGATGGGAGGTGGATCCTTGGAAACGCCCGTGGCTCCACCGTCCGGATCGGGCTCCTCGCCTCCGGGATCGTTGGACGGGCCGTTCGTGACGAGCTCGGGATCCGAGCCGCACCGAACCAGGGCAAAGAGAAGCAACGAAGAGATCAGGGCCGCGCGCGATCGCTGCATGAGGGCATCCTTCCGGGTGTAGCCCCGATAACACTCGCGACCTGCCAGAATCAATGGTTCACACTCGTTCACCTCGACGTTGTTTCAACGCCCACGATGGCCCACAGCGGCCCATTCAACCTTGTG
>QGUH01000869.1 GCA_003242355.1 Pseudomonadota bacterium | reverse complement strand
TATTTGTTTTATTTAAAAAAAAAAGAGACATAAGAAACTAGGTCCGGTTCCGGGGCCCGGAGAATTGTAAAAAAGACCGGCGTGGCTCTGGCCATTGCGATTGGCCTGCTCGGTCACGTGCTCGCGCGGCCGCTCGGGCCGGAGCAGTCGCGCTGGATATCTGCGATCGAGGAGGCCACGCGCAAGGCGCTGCAGCCCGAGCCGCGCGCGGCCTTGCGCGCGGCGCTGGCGGAGCTCGCGCGCATCGATCCCTCACCCCGGGGGCGTCCCGAAATTTGGCAGCGCCAGCCGGGCGAGGTGCTCTCCGTCGACGTAGCGGGCTACCTCTCGGTCGATGGCGGCGCCGCGCCGGAGCGCCTCTACGAGGTGGCGCTCCACGAGCCCGAGCGAACGCTGCGCACCGACGTGCTGCGCACGCTCGAAGTTCGGCGGCCCGATCTGCGCGAGGTGCTGGCGTGGCTCGATGCGCGCGACGCGTTCTGCGTGACGCTCGTGCTCGACGAGGACGAGCCGATTGGGTTCGTGTTGCTCCGGCAAGCGGACCGACGCATCCCGCTCACGCTCGAGGAGGCGCGCGCGCTCGCCGTGCT
The DNA here is from genome assembly GCA_003242355.1 of Pseudomonadota bacterium. GTDB lineage: Bacteria > Myxococcota_A > Polyangia > Polyangiales > Polyangiaceae > PMG-095. The sequence continues at coordinate 2,086 of QGUH01000869.1, read as the reverse complement.
CGCCGACCGCTTGAGCTCGGTGCTGTCCGTCACGGCGGCGCTCGCGCGGGCACGTACGCGTGAGCTCGAAGCGCAGCACCGCGCCGAGGCAGCGGAGGCGGAGTGCCGGCGTCTCGCGGGTGTCGTCGGCAACGACACCGGAAAGCTGCGCGCGCTCGTCGAGAAGCTCGCGGCTCCAGCGCGGCGCGCGGCATACAGCGCCGCGGCGCGCGGCGCGCTCGAGCACGTCGAGAAATTGGCCGAGCGCGGCCGCGGGGCCGCCCTCGTCGTCCCGCCCGGCAGCGATGCGCTCGCCTGGGCCGCACACCTCCACCTTCGGAGCGCGTATGCCTCCGGCGCGCTCGTGATCGCGGACGTGCTCGGGGGCACGGACGTGCACGCCGGGCTCTGCGAGGAAGAGGCGCCGCTGTTGCGACTCGCGGAAGGGGGCACCCTGGTCGTGCTCGCGATCACGGCGCTCCCGCGAGAGATGCAGGAGCGCTTCGCGATCAACCTCGCCCGACGCCGCACGCGCGATCCGGAGGGCACGATGTACTCGCCCGTGGTGGTGCTCGTGGTTGCCGAGCCGCTCGCCGCCACGGTCGCCAATGGCAGGCTCGCCTCGAGCGTCGCCCGCTGGTTCGTCGATTCCGAAGCGGTGCTTCCGGCGCTTCGCGACCGCCCCGAAGACCTGCGGGCGCTCGCGCTCGACACGCTGGCGCGAAAATCCGTGGAGCTCGGCCGCGATCTGCTCGGTATCGAGCCTTCGGCGTTGCGCATGTTGATCGAGCATCCCTGGCCGCACAACGAGCTCGAGCTCGAGAGCGTGCTCGGCCGTGCAGCCGCGCTCGCGCAAGGCCCCGCCGTGACCGCGAGCGACCTCGAGCGCTCGGGATTCGTGCCCATCGAGGAGCCGCTCGAAGAGTCGTTGCCGGCGCGCCGGCGGCGCGCTTCGCTGCGACGTTGATCCGGTGCGCACCAGGGCGTTCTTGCGCGTGCTGCGCACGTGCGGGAACGAAAAGCGCTGCAAACGTCGTGGGGCCTCCTGCCACGTCGTGGCAAGGGGGCTCGGTTGCTCGCATGGGCCTCGGATCCATGCTCTGAAAGCGGGGAAGCGTTGCGCCCCGCGCACGCAAGCACATGGGTCCGGAACTCACCGAGCACGGGCAAAGCCCTTTTCGCCTCGCGCGTCTGATTCGCGATCGGCGGGGCGAGATCTTGCGTGAGTGGGAGGTGCGCACGCGCGAGCTACCCATCACGAGCCACCTGGACCGTCCGGCGCTGGTGGATCACGTCCCTCAGCTCCTCGAGGCCATCGCGGACATGGCCGAAAAGGGAGGGGGAGCCCATACGCCCCTGGCCCTGTCGTCGGCGGTGCTCGAGCAGCACGCGTTCGACAGGCTCGACGCGGGCGTCGACCTGGCCGAGGTCGTCAGCGAGTACGCCGTGCTCAGGACGTGCATCACCGATCTGCTCGAGAAGACGCTGCATTCGGCCGAGCGCGTCTTCCAGGTGGGGCTCTTGAACAGCGTCATCGACCGCGCGATCACCGAGTCCATCACGCGCTACACGACGGCTCGAGATCGGGCGCTTTCCGGATTCGATCGCATCGCCGGCGCGGCGTTCCGGAGCAAGGGGCTCGACGAGCTGCTCCAACGCATGCTGGAAGTTTTGAGCGAGACTCTGCCCGCCATCGACACGGCTTCCATTTTCCTCCGCGATGGCGATCGTTTGCGGATCCGCGCCGCCATCGGCCTCGAAGAAGACTTCGAGGGCGCGCTTTCGATCCCAGTGGGCGAGGGCTTCACCGGAATGATCGCCGCGGAGGGGAGCTCGCGAGCGCTGGAGAAGGCCGCCGAGCGGCCCTTCTTGATGAGCCCGGCGATTCGCACGAAGGGGGTGCGTGCTCTGTTCGGCGTGCCGCTGATGGACGGCGAGGACGTCCTCGGCGTCGCGCTCGTGGGCTCGGTGCGCGCCGAACGGTTTTCGGAGCAAGACAGGAAGTTGGTTTCTGCGATGGCGTATCGCGTCGCCGCGGCGATCAAGCAGCACCTGCTCCGCGAAACCGCCGAGCGGCGGGAACGTCAGCAGGAGGCCGCCGCTCGTC
>QGUH01000049.1 GCA_003242355.1 Pseudomonadota bacterium | reverse complement strand
TATTTTCTGTAGCCGTTCCGGGCGCTTTAACCGACCGCGGGATTCCGTTGCCCTTTTCTGGATGGCCCGGGGCCGCGCACCCGGAACCGAGCGCGCCGTTCCGCCGCTCGAGATGACGAAGTGGTTCGATACCAATTACCACTATCTCGTCCCCGAGCTCGACGATGCCACGCGCTTCGCCTACCGACGCGGCAAGGCGGCCGCCGAGCTCGCCGAGGCGCAAGCGCTCGGCGTTCCGGCGCGCCCGATCCTGCTCGGGCCATTGAGCTTCGTCTTGCTCGCGAAGGACGCCGCCCGGCATCCGGCGCCGCTCTCGATGCTCGAGCGCGTCACGGACGCCTACTGCGAAGCAGTCGAGGATCTCGCGGCGCTCGGCGCAGAATGGGTGGAGCTCGACGAGCCGTGTCTCGTGCTCGATCTCGAGCCCGACGTGTACCGGGCGTACGAGAAGACCTATGCACGCCTGGCGCGCACGCGCGGAAAGCTCCTCGTCGCCACCTACTTCGGCGCCCTCGGCGACAACCTCGACCTCGCGGCACGCCTCCCCGTTTCCGGGTTGCACGTGGACGCCCTCGCCGCGCCCGACGAGTGCGTCGAGCTCGCACGCAAGCTCGGCCCCGATCGCACGCTTTCGATCGGGCTCGTGGACGGCCGCAACGTCTTTTGCGCCGACCTCTCCCGCGCCCTCCGCGTCGGGGAACGGGTGCTCGAGCACGTCCATCCGGACCGGCTCTGGATCGCCCCCACGACTTCCCTGCTGCACGTTCCCATCGACGTCACCCTGGAGACCCGAATCGCTCCCGAAATTCGGGAAAGCCTCGCGTTCGCTCGCCAGAAGCTTTCGGAGCTCGTGGTGCTCAAGCGCGGGCTCCTCGAAGGACGCGAGTCCGTGCGCGACGCGATCGAGCGCGCCGAGCGGGCGCGCGCGCGCCGAAGAGCCGCCCGGGGCGTCGTCAACCGCGAGGGGCGCGCGCGGCGGGCGGCGCTTTCCCCCCAAGAGCCGCGGCGCCCGAGGAGCGTGACCGAGCGCCGCCCTCTGCAGCGTTCCGCGCTCCGGCTCCCGCCGCTGCCGACGACGACCATCGGCTCGTTCCCGCAAACCGAAGAGGTCCGCAAGCTTCGGGCCGCCCGACGCTCGGGCTCGCTGTCGGAAGAGGCGTACACCGCCGAGCTCCGCCGTGTGCTCGACGAAACGATCGCCATTCAGGAACGCCTCGGGCTCGACGTGTTGGTGCACGGGGAAGCGGAGCGCGCCGACATGGTCGAGTACTTCGGTGCGCAGCTCGAGGGGATGGCCGTGACCGAGCACGGTTGGGTCCAGAGCTACGGCTCGCGCTGCGTGCGCCCCCCCATCATCTACGGCGACGTGGCGCGCCCGCGACCGATCACCGTCGAGTGGGCGACCTACGCCCAGAGTCGCACTTCTCGACCCGTGAAAGGAATGCTCACGGGCCCGATCACGATGCTCAAATGGTCGTTCGTGCGGGACGACGAGCCGCTTTCGCACACGTGCCGAACCATGGCGCTCGCGCTGCGCGACGAAGTCGCGGACCTCGAACGAGCGGGAATCCGCATCATCCAGGTCGACGAGCCCGCATTTCGCGAAGCGCTTCCGCTCCGACGCGCGGCGCGGGAAGACTACCTGCGCTGGGCAGTCGAGTGCTTCCGTATCGCCACGTCGGGCGTCCGCGACCGAACGCAGATTCACACGCACATGTGTTACAGCGAGTTCGGCGACGTGATCGACGCGATCGCCGCGCTCGATGCGGACGTGATCTCGATCGAGTCGGCGCGCAGTCAGATGGAGCTTTTGCCGGAGTTCGCCAAACACGACTATCCGGGCGACATCGGGCTCGGCATTTACGACATCCACTCTCCGCGAGTACCGGCCCGCGAAGAGATGGAAGCGCTGCTCGAGCGCGCGCTCTCGGTCCTCGACCCCGACCGAGTCTGGGTGAACCCCGACTGCGGGCTCAAAACCCGGCGCTGGAGCGAGGTGATGCCAGCGCTCGAAAACATGGTGCAGGCGGCACGCGCCGTGCGCGCTCGAATCACGCGCCCGACGTCGTGAGCCTTCTCACCAGCGCAGGGTCTTCCGCACGGTGACGGGCTCGCCGTTGAACGCCGTGACGCGGGCCCGCCCCATGGCGCGAAGCACGCACGCGCCCACCTCGCGCTCGGCGAACGCCTCCTCCATCTGCACGGAGCGCACGGCGCCCGAAGGGGCAAACGTGAGGGCGACGCGACCGCTCTGCGGGCTCATCCCGCACGCCGTGGCGGCGCGCGCGGCCTGAGCCACCGCTCGAGCGATCTCCCGCAAATCCGCCGGTCCGCCGGGGGTCTTCGCCGGCGGGTTCGGAGCGGCGGGCGCCGCGGGGGCGACGCTGTGGCGCGAGGCAACCGTGTCGAGCGGCGGTCGCGTCGCCGGCCGCGCACGGCGGGCGCGGGCGTCGTCGTTCGACGCCGTCTGCGGAGCCGCTGGTTCCGCGGGCTTCGGTCGTTCGGGAGCAGGCTTCGGGGGTGCGGCCGCGCTCGCGCCCGCGAGCGGGAGTTGCTCGAGCGGAATGGGAGAGAGATCTCCCGCAGCGCGCTTGCGAGGCCCTCCCGACGCGGCGCTCACGTCTTCGGGGGCGCCGTTCATCGCGGTGATTCGGCTCGAGCCATCGGCAGTGGGCGCCTGCATCCGGATGCTCGTGAGCACGCCCGAGACGATCGCCGCCACGAGCGCGCTCATCGCGGCGAGCGCTGTCGCGCCCAGCCAGAGCGATCGGACCGTGAGCTGCGGCCCGCGCGTTTCGATCACGGTAGGCGGAGGCACCGACGTGACGCCGGTCATCGCGTGGGGCACGGACGCGTCCGAGGGCACGAACGCCGGCACCGGCGGCGGAGGCGGGACGAACGTGTCGAGCGGAGCGGCGCCGCTCGGCAGCGTCGCCGAGAGCCCCGCCACTTTCGGAGCGACGAAGTCGCTCACGGCCGAAAGCCCCGAGCCGCCGCCGGGAGGCATCAAACCGACGGGAGGCACGGACGGCGCCGTGCGCACCGGCTTGACGGAAATGGGCGCCACGACCGGACGTGGAGGCGCCGAAAGCAACGGGCTCGTCGCGGGCAATCCCGCGCGCCGTCCGGGATAGCTGTGGTTGTCGTTCTCTTCGGAGGCGGGCCGAGCGCTCGGACGCTGCGAGGCAGGCGGCTGCGTGGGAATGACCGTCACGTTCGATCGATCCCGCGCCAACGTGACCTCGTCCGAGTCGTCGACGTCGAGAGGTTCCTGTTCGACCGTCGAATCGTTCGCGCGCGCGCTGGGCATCGTCGCCTCGTGGGGTGGTGTCGCCTCGTGCGTTGTTGCCATACCGGAAGGTCCCGTCTCGCCGCTCTCGACCATTGCTCCGGGCTCGGGCGTCCCGGTGACCTCTGCGCTCGGCATGCGCAGAGGTTGCCAAGTGTCCATCCCCTCTCGCCAGGCAAGGCCTCCCTTGGTGAGCCCGAGGCGATGGAGGGCCACGAGCTCTTCGGGGCGAAGCTCGAGATGCACGTGCCAGCTGGCCGCCGTGGGCACCTCGATGCTCGGCGCCGAATCGCGGGGCGGTGGAAGCTCCGGTTCGCCCGGACGCGAGCCGTACTGAAAGCCGTTGGGATCGGCCAGCGTGCTCTTCGGGTCCGCGCCGTTCTCGGGATGGTCCACAACGCCTCCACGCGAGTAAGACGCGCCAACTCGAGACAACGCGCCTTGCTCCGGCATCTCACCGAATAGCACGACTGAGGCCCTCGAGCACCAGTTTCCCCACAGCGTCCCCTCGCAGCGCCTCGGGTCCGTCCCGGGCCTCGCATGGTTTCGCCAACCTCCACGGGTGGAGACACGAGTGGAGACACTTTTCCGTTCACGCCTCAATCGTTCATCGTCAGTTCGATCTGCCGATTACGGCGCACGCCGTGAGCTCGCCGCCCGTGCCTGAACGGGCGAACCGCTAGAGCGACGAACGGTCGGGAACGCGCCGAAGTATGCGGAAAACAGCGTCCGGCGGAGTGCCCGCGTGGGGAGGGCCTCGCCGAGTTCACCGCGGCGCGGAGGGGCGCCGCGTGCCGCCCCTACGGAACCGCTCCCGGCCCTCCGGGGAATCCGGTGCCCCCGCCCGGGGGCAGACCAGGAACGAAACCGCCTTGACCGCCTTGACCGAAAGGTCCTCCGCCTGCTCCAGCAGCGCTCGGAGCTCCCGCCGCGCCCCCACTGCTGGTGCCGCCCGTACCGATTCCGGCGGCGCCTCCGCCTCCGATCCCACCGGTGCTCGTGATTCCGCCGCCGCCCGCGCTGCCGCCGGCGCCTCCCTCGCCCGAGCCGCTCGTGGTGCTCGTCTTGGTCGGATCGAGCACGCCGCATTCCGCTCGGGCGCATACCGCGAGCTGGCAGGTCGTGCCCTCGACGATGCCCGTCACTTGGGCAATCCGCTGGGCCTCGTACCCGATGGCCACGGAGCCACGGAACTCGGCACCTGCTTGGCTGCGAACGAAGAATGCGTACGCCGTGATCGAGCCAGACTCGTCGTATCGAATGCCCGACACCTCACCCCGATAGGTGCCGAGCTCGTGGCACGGCGCCTCGAAGCCGTACGCGATCGAATACCACTCTCCGCCGTTGATCTGCTCGAGAGTGACCTTGTCCACGGAGCGCACCGTATCCGAGCAGGCCGCGATCACGAGAGCCCCTCCCTCGTCGACCGCGAACATGGAACAGAGCTCCTCCCCCGAAAACACCGAGGGATTGCCTGTGGAACCGGTTCCAGCGCTGGCGATGGGCGGCTCGGTCGGCGCTCCTCCAGAAGCCGGCGGGCTTCCCTCGCCCGAGCCGGCCGCCGAACCCGAAGCGCCTCCCGCGGCCAAGCTGCCCGACGCGCCGCCTTCCGACACGGGTCCGGAATCGGTGCCCGGCGGCTGGCTCACGCCCAGGCTCCCGCCCGTGCCGGCAGAGATGGCCGGGATCAGGGCCTCCGGCCCACCGCCCGGATCGCCGCAGGCGACGAGGAGCAAAAGCGCCCCGAGTGCTGCCCCGAGCGCGTCCTGGGGGGGACGGTCGACCCACGAGGCACCGACCCGAGCGCTGGCCGCTCGGTGTCCGAGCCGCGCGAGGACCGCGGCAGCCCGCTGACAGGCACGAGTTTTCACCACGACCTCGCTTTCGGCTCCCGAGGAGCCAAGCAGGCGCACTGCGCCCCGTCAAGCAACGCACAGGACGGGGAACCGCTCGCCCCGCGAAAGTTTCGACACGAGGCGAAGCGCGTACTCCGCGGCTGCACTTTTCCGTCGACCGTGCGTTCGCGAGTGAGCATGCGCTGAGTTTGTTGCCGGAGGCGGCAGTTTCCATTCGCGCCGGCGGGAGAAGCCGGCCGAGACGAGGGCGAACGGACCAGCGGCCTCCGGGCGGAGGTGGCCCGAATCGTGCAGTTCGTCCAGGTCGAGATGACAGCGATGGCGAAGGTCACCTCGGCAAGGCTCACCTCGGTGAACGAGTCGATTCGGGAGGCCATCCGGGAGCTCGCGGCGGTGCGCGAGGAAGGGCGCCTCCAAATGCATCACTTCTCGCTCCCCGCGATGCAGCGCTGGAACGAGTTCGAGGCGGAGCTCGATGCCCTCGAAGAACACATCGGTCGCAGCGGCGCGCGAACCCTGGACGCGGTGATGGCGCGCACGCGCGAGCTCAGCACGGCGGTCCGGCAATTTTTGCGCCGCCAAGGCGCGTCGGCGAAGCATCGCCTCGACACGAAAGTGCGTTTCGTGATGACGCCGAAAGTCGTCGGCGCCACCCCCGTCGACGATCTGAATCACGCCGCGCGCATCATGTGGGAAGGCGACTTCGGCATGGTGCCCGTCACCCAGCCGGATGGAAGCCTCGTCGGGGTGATCACCGATCGCGACGTCTGCATGGCCGCCTATACGCGGGGACAAGCGCTCACGGGCGTGCCCATCGACGTTGCCATGGCCCGCACCGTCTTCACGTGCTCGCCGGACGACACGGTGTACCAGGTGCTCGACCTGATGCGCGAGCACCGCGTTCGCCGCGTGCCGGTCGTCGACGACGCGGGGCGCCTGGTCGGCGTCGTGACGCTGGCCGACCTCGTGCGTCACGTGGACTCGCTGGGTGACGACGCCGCGTGCTCGTTCCTCGTCGCGACGCTCTCCGCCATCTCGGAGCCACGTCGGAGCGACTCGCTCCCGCCCTCGGCTGCCGCCGCCGAGTGAGGGCTCCCCAGGGCGCCGTTCGGCCTCGGGTCTCGGCAGGGTTGCCCTCTTTCGGCACGGCACGGGCGTCGGGTGGGCCGAGAGCCGCCATTTGACAGCCGAGGCGCCCGGGCTCTATAGGGGCACTGCCTTGCCCCTCGATCAGCCGATGAATTTCCGTGGCCGATGGGTGCTCGTCACGGGCGCCTCGTCGGGGCTCGGGCGCGAGTTCGCGCGCCACCTGGCTCGTGATTACGGCGCGAATTTGGTGATCGTGGCGCGCCGTCGCGACCGCCTCGAAGAGCTCCGGAGCGAGCTCGAGTCGGCGCATCGCGTGCGCGTGCGGAGCGTGACCGCGGATTTGTCCAACTTGTCGGAGGTCGACGGCCTCCTCGCCGACCTCAAGGGCGGCGAGCAACTCTACGCGGCGATCCTCAACGCCGGGGTCACGCACTTCGGCAGGTACCACGAGCTCGACTTCGCCGATTTCCAGAAGATGCTGAACACGAACGTGTCCAGCGTCGTGCGGCTGTCGAGCGAGCTCGTCCCGTACATCGAGCACGGCGCGCCCGGCGGTGGGCTCCTCTTCGTGTCGAGCATGGCCGGCATCTTCCCGGTGCCGTACCAAACGGCGTACTCCGGAACGAAGGCGTTCATCGTCCACTACGCCTGCGGCCTCTGGCACGAGCTCCGCGACCGTGACGTCTCGATCAGCACGTACGCGCCCGGTGGCATCGTCACCGAAATGACCGGCGGCGAGCGTTTCGTGCCCCTGCGCCGCTTTCTCATGCCGGTCGACGCTGCCGCGCGCGAGGGCCTCGAAGCATTTCGTCGGCGGGAGTACTTGCGCATCCCCGGCCTCTCCAATCGTCTCGGCGCGAGCGTCGCGCGGCTCCTTCCGCGCCGCCTTCTGACCGAGTGGGTGGCCGCGACCTATCGCGGAGCCTTGGAGAAGACCGAACGCACGGCGCCCCCGGTTTCGCGAATCGTCGAAACGGCCCCGCGCACCGAGGCCGAGCGAACGGAACGCGCGGCGAGCGGCGGCGCCGAGTGACCCATGCGACGAAAGGGCCCGCGTCCGCGCGGGCTGAATCGCTCTAAAACCCGCTCGGGCCGCCGTGCAGCGACCACGCGGGCAGAGCGCGCCCGCGCGCTTCGAGATCCCGGAACAGGCCGTCGAGCGACGGCGTGTCCCGCGTGCAGGCATCGATGACGGCGTAACCGACGTCAATCGGCACGATCCAGGCCCGCGACGAGTCGTCGTCGCGCGCGCGCACGAGCAACGCCTCGACGTCGGGATTCAGCATCGGGCCCAGACGGCTCTTCTCGAGCACGGCGTCGCAGAGCGTGCGCTCCAGGGGGCGCTCGACGGCTCCGGACCGGCCCGGGCAAAGCGCCACCCAGGCCGCGGCGCTCGAGTCGTAGAACACGCCGAGCACCTCCGGCGCCCCTTCGAGCGCATGCCGCTCCTCGCTCCCTATGGGAAACGGCTCCTCGAACAACACGCGTCGTGGAACCGTGCGGTATCGGCTCGTTCCGGTATCGTCGAACAGCGCCGCGCACGCGCGGCACGAGCACGACAGCATCCGAGTCGAAAGATCGAGCACGTGCGCGTGCTCGATCGCGAGTTTCGTGCCGCACAGCTCGCAGCGCGTCGCCGCGTCCCATGGCCGTGCGCGCTCGCGGAGCATTGGCTCGGTCCCACGAAGGTGAATCATCGAAGCCGCCCTCTGCATCCGAGTTGAAGCGCGGGCCGCCGCCGCTGTCAAAGGGCGGTGTTCCCGCGCAGCACGGGTACCGGGTGAGCTTCCGCAACGGAACGGCGCGGTGCTCAGAAATCCGCGCCGAGCTCGACCCGACCGAAGCCGATCGCCGCACGCGGACGCAGGCTCGCGAGGTTCTTCCGCGATCGCTCGGCGAACGAAGCTTCGGCCGACGACTCGGAATCGGAGCTTCCGGCAATCAGCAGGATCGTTCCGAGCGCGAGCCCGGCGGCCCCGATTCCCACTCCGATCGTGGCAATCGTCCCCTTGCTCTTCGCGGCGTCGAGATCGCTCTGAGCCTCTTTGGGGCATTCGTTTCTCGGACAGCGCTCTTCGAGCTCGTCCTTCGCGGCCATGGCCGCGCGCCCGAACCCCAGCCCGACTGCAAGGCCCACGACCCCCACTCCGTACGACACGTACGCCAGCGTCGAGGTCGACGAGCCTTCTTTGTCGCGCGCCATCGTGGGGGGCGGCACTGGCTGTTCCGCCGCAACGGCGCTCGAGGCGGCCACTGGCGGCGCGGGAGGCGACGCGCTCTCCGCAGGCGCCGCGGCTTCCGCCGGAGGAGCCGGCGGCGCGTTCGGATCCCTGCGGAGCTCGAGCGGCACGGTCTCCTTCTCGCCCGAAGTCAGCGTCACCCGCGCCGACGCCTTGAAGAAGCCCGGCGCGCTCGCCTCGACGATGTGCTCGCCGGGGTTCGCCGGAAACTCCACGCCGAGCACCGCGGGCGGCACCGGCTTGCCATCGACGGTGACCGTCACGTTCGCATCGCTGGGCGCCTGAACCGTGATCGTGAGCGAAGCGATCCTCGATTTGGCGGAATTGAGCACCGACTGCGCGCGCTCGTATGCCTGTTCGACCGCGGGGCTCGCATTCGGAGGCATGGGCTCACGCAGCATCTTGCGCAGCATTTCCGTGCCTTCGACGACGCGCCCGAGCGTGATGTGGCATTCGCCCAAACGCCCGAGCACGACCGGAGAGGGATAGAGCTCCTGCGCCCGTTCGAGCTTGTCGATTGCCTCGGCGCAATGCCCCGCGCGCGCGAGCTTCAGACCTTCGATGGCCAGGGCGCGCGCAGCGGCGGTTTCGGCGGCGCTCTTGTCTTCCTGCGCAGCGGCGCCCGATGCGTAGAGCAGCGCGGGAACCAAGAACGTCAGCGTTCGCACGATCTGCCTGCTCCGCCCGGAGCATGCTCGCAAGGTATGCATCGAAGCCCTTCTCCTCCTCGTATGGCGCCCTCACGCTATCACCGTCCGCGCACGACGTGCAATCGCCGCGAAGCCGCCGAATGCGACGAAACAGAAGAGTGCCAATTCGCACGAACGTACGTTTCCGGACTCCATCGGATCACTCGAACCGGTGTTCCTGTCGTGAACGAGGCGCACCGGTGCGTCGCTCGACCACTCGAGGACACGACGCGAGGCGCCGCATGGACGCGCGGAAGGTGATCCGGTAAAAGCGATTTCATCGTGCCGTTCTTGGGAACGATGCGCGCTTTCCAACTCCACTTGCGAAACGTAACGATGCAAACGCAACGACACTCGGGCTCGCGTTCCTCCCTCGCGATGATCACCGCATTGACGGGCATCGCGTGCAATTCGATCGTCGGCCTGGACGATTTCTCGATTCAGGAAGTGTCGAAGGACCCGAACGTCGTCGGCGAGTGCACGACCAATCAGGAGTGCGTCGACCGCGCGACCGCGCGCGCCGGCCGCGGCGAGGAGGTACCCGCGGTGTGCGTGAAGCCCGAGGGTCGTTGCGTGGAGCTGCTCACGGAAGATTGCGGCATCGTCACCGGCGACTACAAGAACGACAACTCGATCGTTCTGGGCTCGCTGTTCTCGATAACGGGAGCCCAGTCGGCGACCAACATCCCGCGGCAGCAGAGCGCGATGCTGGCGATCGAGGAGATCAACAAGGTCGGAGGCGTGCCCGGCCCGGGCGGAACTCCGCGCGAGCTCGTGCTCGTTTCCTGCGACGAGGGACTCGACCTCATGCGCGTGGCCAATCACCTGGTCAAAGACCTGCGCGTGCCCGCGATCATCGGCCCGAACTTGAGCCAGCACACCGTCGAAATCTCGAGGCTCGTGACCGTGCCCGCGGGCACGGTCGTGATGACTCCCACGGCCGTCGCGTCCAGCATCACGGCGCTCGACGACAACGGGCTCACCTACCAGCTCGTGCCGACCGACATGCAGCGCGCGCCGCTCATGATCAGTCAGATCAACGAAATCGAGAAGCAGCTCCGCGAAGAGCGCGGTCGCGAGCACATCAAGCTCGCGATCGTGTTCCGGGACGATGCTCTCGGCATCGGCACGCGCACGTCGCTGAACTCGCTCGTCCTCAACGGCAAGCCGATTTCGGATCCCGTCAACCTCAACGTGAACGTGCGCATCGAGGGTTACGACTACACGGCGCCCGATCAACGCGAGATCGTGGACCGATTGGTCGACTTCGCGCCGGACATCGTCGCGCTGGGCGGCACCGCGGAAGCCATCACCGAGGTGATGAAACCGCTCGAAGAGAACTGGACCGCCGGCGACGACGTGCGCCCGTACTACGTGGGCATCGACTCGGTGAAGGTGCCCGATCTGATCACGCTCGTCACCGGCACGGACACCCGGGGAAGGCCCCTCCCGGCACCGGAATCCACC
>QGUH01000868.1 GCA_003242355.1 Pseudomonadota bacterium | reverse complement strand
GGATACTAGATGAGGGGTCGTGTCTTGGGGTCGGGAAGTTGTATAAGAGACAGGTGGTGAGCGGCCCGGTGGCGCAGGCCCCGCGGGGCCTCTACTGGGACACCGCGGAGCCGTATCACTACATCCGCGCCGCGAACATCGCGGGAGAGAAGCACCTGCTCGTGGGCGGCGAGGATCACAAGACGGGGCAGAAGCCGGACACCGACGCGGCGTTCGCGCGGCTCGAGGCGTACGCACACCGGTTCGGGCTCGCCCACGTGACGCGCCGCTGGTCGGCGCAAGTGGTGGAACCGGTGGATGGGTTGCCGTTCATCGGCGAGAACGCGCGCTCGAGACACGTGTACGTCGCGACGGGGTTCAGCGGCAATGGCATGACCTTCGGCGTGCTCGCGGCGATGATCCTCGCCGACGCGTGTCTCGGCAGACCGAATCCCTACGCCGAGCTCTACTCGGCCGGGCGCGTCAAGCCGCTCGCGGCGCTCGCGTCGTTCCTGGGGGAGAACATCGACTATCCGTTGCACTTGCTCAGCGACGTCGCACGCCCGCCGGACGTGCGCTCGCTCGACGAGGTCGGTCGCGGTGAAGGCAAGGTCGTGCGCATCGCCGGCGAACGCCTGGCGGTGTACCGCGACCACGCAGGCGCCCTCCACGTGCTCTCGGCGATCTGCACGCACCTCGGCTGCCAAGTGGCCTTCAATTCCAGCGAAGGGACCTGGGACTGTCCGTGTCACGGCTCCCGGTTCTCGATCGAGGGCACGGTGCTCGATGGACCGGCCATTCACGCCCTGCCGCGGCGGCGGCCGAAGCCGTGAATCGAGGCGTCGTGCCGCTCGAGGCGTACCGGAAGAAGCGGAACTTCGCGCGAACCGCGGAGCCGCGCGGCGAGCTCGGAACCAGAAAACCGGGCTTTTCCTTCGTCGTTCAAAAGCACTCGGCGCGCGCGCTCCACTACGATTTCCGACTCGAGCTCGACGGCGTGCTCTTGAGCTGGGCGGTTCCCAAGGGGCCGAGCTTGAATCCGGCGGTGCGGCGGCTCGCCATGCAGACCGAGGATCATCCCGTCGAGTACGGCAGTTTCGAAGGCACCATTCCGGAAGGCGAGTACGGCGCGGGTCCCGTCGCGATTTGGGATCGCGGTCATTGGGAACCGGAAGGGGATCCGCGCGAGCAGTATCGGAAGGGTCGGCTGACCTTCAATCTGCACGGTGAGCGGCTCCGCGGGCGTTTCCACCTGGTGCGCACGGGCGGCCCGGGAGGGCGCCGCTGGTTGCTCTTCAAAGGTCGGGACGAAGAGGCTTCTGCGGAAAAGGATCGGCTGCTCTCGCGAGCTCCCGACAGTGTGGTGACCGAACGAAGTCTCGACGAGATCCGTGGCCGCGTGTCCGCGCGCGCGAAGCAGCGCAGACCCGCGACACGGCGGCCCGCACCGCGTACTGCATCGAAACGCCGCGTCGTTTCGGGGATCGAGGGTGGCAGCGGTGGGCGCACGCCAGCCAACCGGAGCGCGCCGACGGAGCTCGAGGCGATCCTCGCCGACGCTCCGAAGCGCGCGCTGCCGGCGACGCTCGACGTGGAGCTCGCCACGCTGTCGAAGACGGTGCCCGACGGCCCGGAATGCTGGCACGAATCAAACACGGCCGGGAACGGCCGGCCCTGCCGGGGGAAGGGGGTTCGGGGACGTCTACCAACCGGAAAGGCAAACAACTTCACCGCACGCGCGCCGCACCTCGTCCGGGCGCTCGCGGGCCTCGGGCTCGAGGGCGCCGTGTTCGACGGCGAGGTGGTCGTGCTCCGTGAGGATGGCGTGAGTGACTTTCAGCGCTTGCAGAACGTGCTGAACGAGGGCGCCACCGAGCGGATGATCCTCTACGTGTTCGACCTGCTCGCGTTCGCGGGGCGCGATCTGCGCGGGTTGCCGCTCGAACGGCGCAAGCAAGCCCTGGCCGCCGTCCTTTCGCATCGGTCGCTGCCAGGCTGTCTCCGCCCGTGCGATCACGTGCGCGGCGGCGGCCCCGAGTTCTTCAGGCGCGCGTGCGCCGCCGGGCTCGAAGGCATCGTCTCGAAGCGAGCCGACGCGCCGTACCGATCGGGGAGGGGGCGTGACTGGATCAAGGTCAAATGCTCGGCGCGGCAGGAGTTCGTGATCGGCGGTTACACGGAGCCGGAGGGCGCGCGGTCCGATTTGGGCGCGCTGCTCGTCGGCGTCTACCGAGACGGTGAGCTTCGGTTCGCGGGGAAGGTCGGCACGGGATTCACGCGCGAGTCGCTGCGCGAGCTGCACGAGCGCCTCGCGCCGCTCGAGCGCAAGACCCCGCCCTTCGTGGACCCGCCCAAGAGCGAGCGGCGCGGCGTGCACTGGGTTTCTCCGGAGCTCGTCGCCGAGGTGGAGTTCACGGAGTTTACGCGCGACGGGCGGCTCCGGCACCCGAGCTTTCAGGGATTGCGCGAGGACAAGCCGGCGCGCGCGGTCACGCGCGAGGTGCCGACGGATCCGCCGACCCGCGAGCGACTCGAGTCGCCGCGACTACGAACGCCGCAATTCGAGTCGACCGTGCGGCTCACCCACCCGGACAAGGTGCTCTACCCCGATCGAGGGCTCACCAAACGCGATATCGCCGAGTACTACGCGCGTTTGCCCCCGGCCTCTATAACAATCTCCCAACCCACCAGACCCTACCAA
>QGUH01000867.1 GCA_003242355.1 Pseudomonadota bacterium | reverse complement strand
AAAAACCCAAAAATCGTCCCGTGCCCCCCTCCCCCCCCCGCCGACGGAACGAACGAGTTGTGGGTGCGCACGCACCGCGGCGGATGCCGCAGCCGAGCGGATCTGCCGCTGCGGCTCGGAGTGCCCCTGCGGCGCCGCCTGCGCCTGCGCGAACGGATCCTGCCACTGACGCGTCGGCTCCCTGCGCGGTCGCGCCATCGCGCGGCCGCGCAGGGACCACGCGCGGGGCTCCGACACGGAAAATGCAGCGCCCCGCGCCGTTCGCGACGAGGTCCACGGGGCGCCACACCCCCGGATCGTGTGTTGCGGACGTCGATTCGGTGATCGTGCGTGTCGGTGGGAAAGGCGAACGCGAGCTCAGGGACGGAGCCCGGTGCCGAGCAGCGCCTTGTACTCGACGTGCACCTCGCCGGGGCCCAATTCCTGGACGACGCGCGCCAGAATCGCTTCGGAGAGCTCCTTCCAGCGCTCTTCACCGATACGGCGCTTCAAGAGCAGGAAGTGCACCGTCGAACGCTCCATCGACGCCCAGAATGCCTCGGGGCTCGGCGCGACCGCCACGTGCGAGACGGGATGCACCTCGATCGCGGTGAAGCCCGCCTGCTGCATCTCGGCGACGATCTCTTCGGGCTCGCCGAGCGGAGCCTTGGTGCGGCCGAACGGAAGCTCCGGCATCTTCTCGACGAGCACTCTGAAGGGCAATCGGAGCTCCGGGACGTTCTCGAACGGACGCCAGCTCGAGACGACGGCGCGACCTCCCGGACGGAGCACGCGCAACAGCTCCCGAAATCCGCGAGCCCTGTCCGGAAAGAAGATGACCCCGAACATCGAGAACGCGGCGTCGAACGAAGCGTCCGGCAGCGGGAGCGCTTGCCCATCCGCCTGCAGCGTCTCGACGTTGTCGAGCGTGGCCGCGCGCGCGCGCCGTGTCAGCTCTTCGAGCATGCCGGCCGAAAAGTCGACGGCAACGACACGACGCGCACGCCGTGCAGCGTCGAGCGCGAGCGGGCCCGGGCCCGCCGCCACGTCGAGCACCTCCGAGTGCGTTTCGAGCGCTGCGAGATCGAGCGCCTTCTGGGCGAAGGCCGAGAACATTTCCCACAGCTCCGCGACGTAGGCGTCGCAAACGAGATCCCAGGGCTCGGGCGATGCGAGCGGGCTTTTCTGGGGCGCTTCCGTCATGAACGGATTGTGCCGAGGTCAGGGGTCTTCTGACAAGAGCCCGCGACGGACCGCGCCCGCACCGGACCCGAACACCGGTAATCGACGACTCGACTCGGATCGACGATTCGACTCGGCGCTCGAAAGACCCGACTCGGGGGATCGACGATTCGACTCGACGGGACTCGATTGGTGCATCAACGGTTCGGTGTGCTGCGCATGGGCTCGTCGTGGACGAGTTTCTCGAGCCGGGACAGCACCTCCGGTGTTCCGCGCGCGGTGAGCGTGATCGCGCTCGCATACGACTCCTCGAGCACGCGGATTCGATCCCGCACGTCGGCGAGCGCGTGCGCCCGCGCGTACGGGATCTCGAACGTCCGCGTGACGAGAAAGCGGTCGAAGAAGGCGGTGATCCGTTCGTGCAGGGCGATACCGTCCTCTTCGCGGAGCGCCGAAACCTGGAGGGCCTCGGGGAACTCCTCCGCGAGCGCCCGACGCTCGTCGGGCCCGAGGCGATCCACTTTGTTCATGACGACCCAGGTCGGCGTCTCGGTTGCTCCGATGTCGGCGAGGGCCGCCTGCGTGACCCGCAGCTGTTCCCGAAACGCCGGATCCGAAGCGTCTACGACGACCAGGAGGAGCCAGGCTTCGAGCGCCTCTTCCAACGTGGACCGGAACGACGCGACCAGGTCGTGCGGCAGCCGGTCGATGAAGCCCACCGTGTCGGAAAGGAGGATAGGGGGCTTGGTCGGCGGCGCGAGCTTGCGAACCGTGGTGTCCAGCGTGGCGAAGGGTCGATCTTCGACGAACACGTCGCTCCCCGTCAGGAGGCGCATCAGCGACGACTTGCCGGCGTTGGTGTATCCGACGAGCGCGACCTGGAACACGTCCGCGCGCCGGCGTCGCCGGAGCTTCGAGCTCGTCGCGAGCCGTTCGAGCTCGCGACGGATGCTCGCGAGGCGTTCGCGAATGCGCTGCTTCTCGAGCTCCACGTTGGTGTGTCCGCGTCCGCCGCGCCCGCCGCCGCCTTCGCGATCGCCGAGCGACGCATCGTCGCGGACGCGCGGCAGCTCGTACGCGAGCCGGGCGGCCTCGACTTCGAGCTGCGCCGTCCGCGTGCGCGCGCGCTGCTCGAACACGTGCAGAATCACCTGCGTTCGGTCCAGCACCGGAACCGCGGTGGCGCGTTCGAGATTGCGCTGCTGACCCGGCTCCAGCTCGTCGTCGACGACGACGAGCTCGGCTTGCCGGTCACGGCCTTCGGTTTCTGGTTGGCGAGCGGGCGAGGGGCCCCGAGCGATCTCCCCGGGACCACCGGTGAGCGCGGCGAGCTCGCGGAGCTTGCCTTCTCCGACGTAGGCGGGGGCGCCTCGATGGGGGCGCCGCTGAACGATCGTGCCGACGACGGACACGCCGAGCCCCGCGAGCAATCGCGAAAGCTCCTCGATCGACGTGCGACTCTTCGATTCGGGTTCGTCGGGATCGCGCACGGCCACGACGACGGCGGCGCGTCCCGAAAGAGC
>QGUH01000866.1 GCA_003242355.1 Pseudomonadota bacterium | reverse complement strand
CAGCGGCGAAGGCCCCGACGCCCAAGAGCGCAAGGTTCGGTGCGTGCGCGAAGACGGCCGGTGGCGCGTCGTCCTCGAGCTCCCGCCGCTCCCCCCGATCCGCCAACGCCCTCAGTGAGGGCAACGCCCCCCGGCCGAACCCTTCACTCGAGCCTCCGCGCGCGGAACGAAACGCGTCACGAAGAAAGGGAGTCGCTCCGTTCGGCAGCGGCACGGCCAACAAGACCGCCGGGCGCGGAACGAAACGCGTCACGAAGCAAGCTCCCCTGCAACCGGAGCCACCGAGCAACGACACCTGCCGCGCGCGGAACGAAACGCGTCACGAAGAAGGGGAGTCGCTCCACCGGGGGAGCAACTTGCCTGTTCGACGGGCGAGCCAGGCTTCGATGGACGAACCAGCCTCGACGGGCGAACCAGGCGCGGCCACGGGGGTGGGCGAAGTCGGGCACGAAAAAAGGCGCGCATCCTGCGTCGATGCGCGCCTTCTTTTCGCCCGCCGCCTTGCGAGGCCGTGGCGGGGGCATTCGCCTGCGCGGGCTGCGCAGGGTTCGCTCAGTTCGCGAAGAAGATGGCTTCGATCTCGTTCTTGACCTCTTCCTCGGTTTGATCGCGGGCAATCGCGATCTCCTTGACGATGAGGCCACGCGCCGTGTCGAGCATCCGGCGCTCGCCGAAGGACAGCTGCTTGTTGGCCTTGAGCCGATAGAGGTCGCGCAGCACCTCGGCCACGTCGTAGATCGAGCCAGTCTTGATCTTGTCCATGAAGCCGCGGTACCTGCGGTTCCAGGTCTGCGTATCGAAGCCGATCGTGCGCTCCCTCAGGATGTCGAAGATCTCGCGGATCTCCTGCTCGCTGATGACTTGCCTCAAGCCGACCGCGTTCGCATTGGACACCGGAACCATGATCTTCCGATCGGTGTCGAGGATCCGCAGGACGTAGAAGCGCTGCCGCTGCCCGGCGATGTCCTTCTCGTCGATGCTGATCACCTCGGCGACCCCCTGAGCGGGATAGACCGCCTTGTCACCGACCTTGAACTCGACTTCCTGGCTCGATTGCATGAATGTCTCCTTGATTACGCGGTCGTCCTCGGGTACGCGCTCGGAAAGCGCGCTGCGTTCCCGTGGACGGTTCAACTCGAATCTCTAAGTCCCGCCGTTGCCTCGCGAAGGCGGCGGCATTAGGCCCGGCTTGAACGAACGGGACAGGGATTTCATTCCGTTCCTTGGCAGCAACCGGGCTTCCCGCGCGTTTCGCGTCGACTACAGACCCGGGCTTTGGCGACCTCCTGAACCGAGGGATCGCCAGGCGCGGTACTTTAGTCTCTCACGAGGGCCGTGTCAACGCCGGCCAGCAGGACAGGTCCGGAGAAAACGGGAACGATTTCGCTGAGATCCCCGTTTGAGGCGCTTTACCCACCCCCGGAGGGAGCAAACTCCTCCCGCGCGAGCCGCTCGACGAGGCCCCAGCGCACGCCTCGGTCCGAGACGAGCAGGACGTCCTGGCCGCTCCATTCGAGAACGGAGGCCACGATTTCCGCGCCCGCCACGATGACGTCGGCGCGGCCCGGCTCGAGCCCGGGGAGCTGCCGCCGCTCCGCGAGCGTCATGCGCGCAAGGCGGTCCGCGAGGGCGCGCACGGCGCTTCGCGCGAGTCGCTGCCCGTGAACCCGGGCCGGGTCGTACTCCGAAAGGCCGAACTCGACGGCGGCCAGCGTGGTCACCGTGCCGGCGACGCCCACGATCGGCAGCCCGCCGGGAGCGGGCGCGCTCGCGAGCGCAGCCCGAATATCGTGCCGCGCGGCGGCAATCTCGGAAGCTGCGGGTGGATCCGACCGCAGATGGCGCTCGTGCAAGCGCACGCTGCCGATGGCGAGGCTCACGGCGCTCTCCACCGCGGGCTCGGGCTGGCAGCGCCCCCGAATGACCTCGGTGCTGCCCCCACCCACGTCGAACACGAGCACCCGCTCGGGCGCGGGCAGACCCGAAAGGGCGCCGCGGAACGCGAGATCCGCCTCTTCGAGCCCATCGATGACCCGCGGGCGCGTTCCGAGCACGCCTTCGGCCGCGTCGAGGAACGAGGCGCCCTCTGCTGCGTCTCGCAGCGCGCTGGTGCCCACGGCCGCGACGCGCTCCACGCCTGCCTCGCCGATGACCCGCGCATAGTCGCGCACGCACGCGAGCGTGCGCTCGACGGCTTCGGGCGCCAGGTGCCCGCTCGCGTCGACGCCCTTGCCGAGTCGGGTGATGGTGGCGCGCTCGACGATCGGCTGGAGCTTGCCCTCGCGAAGCTCCGCAATGAGAAGAAGGACGGTGTTGGTGCCGATGTCGAGCGCGGCGAGCTTCACTTGGCCAGGCTCTGCAGATTGAGCATCTCGGCCATGTCCGGCTGAACGACGAGCTCCACGCGGCGATTCTTCTGCCGCCCGTCTGGCGTGTCGTTCGAGGCGACCGGATCGGTATCGGCGTACCCGGCCGCGCTCCAGTTCGCCGGATCGAGACCGCCACCGCCGTCGGCCACCGGCGTGGTGAGCAACAAGAGCACCGAGCGCGCACGCATCGCGCTCAGGCCCCAGTTGTCCTTGAACGTGCCGCCGACGAGCGGTTTGGAATCCGTGTGGCCAGCGACCTGGAAGCGGCGCTTCGACAGGTCGGGGTCGGTGCGAATGAGCTCGGCGATCTGCCGGGG
>QGUH01000865.1 GCA_003242355.1 Pseudomonadota bacterium | reverse complement strand
CAGACACCGCCTCGCCTCGCTCGCGTCCTTGATCTTTCTTCCGGCCGCCACTCGTCACCTCCGAGTCGCGTCCAGCCTGCCGACCACCCCCAGCCGAAGTCACCCCGGCGTCGCTGATGGGTCACGCTGCGGCGACACCTGCATCAATCCCGACACCGACCGAAACTACTGCGGTGCCACCGAGGGCTGTGGGCTCGACGGGGGCGACCCGGGTGAAGCGTGTGATCCCGGTTACGTGTGCACGAACGGCGCCTGCTCGCTGTCGTGTCAGGGCGGGCTCGTCAACTGCGACGGCCTCTGCGTCGACGGGACGAGCAACCGGAGCTACTGCGGCGCCACCGCGGGCTGTGGTGTCGACGGTCAAGGCAGCGCGGGCGTCCCCTGCGCCGCCGGCTACGTGTGCAACGGTGGCAACTGCTCGCTGTCTTGCCCCGACCCGCTCATCAACTGCAACGGCGTCTGCATCGATCCCGATACGGACCGCACGCACTGCGGCGCGACCGACGGATGCGGCGTCGACGGTCAAGGCAGCGCGGGCGACACCTGCGTGCCCGGCGAGGTGTGCAACGCCGGCACCTGCGACCTGTCGTGCCAGACCGGCCTCATCGAGTGCGACGGGACGTGCATCGATCCGGACACCGACCGCAACTACTGCGGGGCGACCGCGGGTTGTGGCCAAGGCGGCCAGGGCACCGATGGCGAGGTCTGCCCGCCCGGCACGGTGTGCCAGGACGGCTCCTGCGTCGTCTCCTGCCCCGCGGGGCTCATCGCGTGTGGGGCCACCTGTGTCGACCCGCTGACGAGCCGCCAGCACTGCGGCGCCACCGCGGGTTGCGGTGAAAACGACCAGGGAAGCGACGGCGAGGTGTGTGGCGACGGCGAAGTCTGCAGCGCCGGAACGTGTGCGCTGTCCTGCCAAGCGGGTTTGATCGAGTGCAACGGCACGTGCATCGATCCGGATAGCAGTCGCGAGTACTGCGGCGCGACCGAAGGCTGCGGCGAAAGCGGTGGCACGGCCGGAACCGCATGCGGTGCCGGCGAGATCTGCGACGGCGGCCAGTGCGTCATCTCGTGCCCCGGCTCACTCATCGTGTGCGACGACACCTGCGTGAACCCGAACACCGCCCGCAACCACTGCGGCGCGACCGAAGGCTGCGGGGATGGCGGAGGGACCGCTGGTCAGGTCTGCGACTGGGATCAGATCTGCCTCGATGGAGTCTGCACGAAGTCGTGCCCCGCAGGGCTCGTCGGGTGCGGGGGCGACTGTATCGACCCCGACACGAGCGACGACTATTGCGGCGCGAGCGGTAACTGCCAGGGCGCGAACGCGGGCGTCGCTTGCCAAGCGGATGAGTACTGCTCCGACGGAGCGTGTCTCCACGAAAACTGCCGTCGGCACGGCGGGGCAATCTGGTGCGGCTACGACGGCCTGGCAGCCGACCGGTCCTGCGGAGAGATCTGCCAACGAGCAGGCATGACCATCTCCGACGATGCCAGCGTCGTGCAGGGCATCGACGAATCGATGGAATGCGGGGCGCTGGCTGCCGCATTCGGCGTGACGATGCTGGACGAGATCTCCGTGGAACCCTTCGACCATACCTGCGCCATCGTCGCCGGCGCCGTGATCTACTGCTCGACCGATCCGAACTGTGTTTCCAACCTCGACGAAACCCCCGGATCTGTGTTGGCGCAATTCATCTGCCCGTGCGAACAGCCGTGACGCCGTACCCACGTTCACGCTGGCGGCCTCGTGCCACTCCGGCCCCCAGCCACGGCACCGCCACCTCCGCGGCCCGGGTAGACCCGGGGCATCACGTTTGCCGCAAGTCGAAGGCTCTGCGGACGGCT
Organism: Pseudomonadota bacterium; assembly: GCA_003242355.1. Classification (GTDB taxonomy): domain Bacteria; phylum Myxococcota_A; class Polyangia; order Polyangiales; family Polyangiaceae; genus PMG-095. The sequence continues at coordinate 839 of QGUH01000865.1, read as the reverse complement.
TTTAGGGCATGCACACGCCCGAAGCCGTACCACTTGCCATACGGCCGATTGCGCAAGCTCAGGGGAAGCGCCTTGAGCTGCCCATCGGTCAGCACCTGCTGCGCCGTGCTCCATTTGCCATTTTCGTCGTTGTTGTCCTTGTCGATCTGATCCGCAGTGAGGCAGAGGACCTCTTTGAGCTGCGTTGCCGTAAGGTCCGGGTTTACGAGCAGCATCAGGGCGAGCACGCCGGCCCCCCCGATGACGAGCCGCGAGCACTGCGGCGCCACGGCGGGCTGTGGTGAAGACGTGTATGCGTTCCAGTATGGTTGCGCCGCGTTCTGGTTCGGGCAAGCCCACTGCTCGGACGATCCGACGTGTGTCACCAGCTTTCCATGCACGTCGGCGAGCCGGACACGGTGTCCTTCTGTCCGTGCGAGTGGTAGCTCTGGATGATCCGAACACTCGTCGCTGGTAGCCGTCCCGACGCAGATGCGCACTCCGTACGGAAGGTGCATGCTCGAAGGAGCGCGCAATTTGCGGGATGTTTGCCGTCACGACGCGAACCTCCATCGAGACGTCGAAGAAGAAGCGAATGAAGGCAGCAAGAGATGCTCTCTGTGTCGCGGCGCTCGCCGTGTTGGCGTCCCAGTCGGTGATCGGCTGCGCGGACGGCGAGGAGAACGGCGACGACCTGTTCGGTGGGAACCCGAGCGCGACGGGTGGCGCTCCCGGTGTCGGCGAACCCGGCGGAGCCGCGGGTGCACCGAGCGGGGCCGCGGGCGCCCTGGGCACCGAGGGCGGGGGCGGGGCGGAGGGGAGCTCAAGGGGGGCCGCGCGGGTCCAGGGGAAAGGCGGGG
>QGUH01000864.1 GCA_003242355.1 Pseudomonadota bacterium | reverse complement strand
TAGATAACCGGTGTTTCCGGGTCGGCTCGCAGAGCACCGGTAGGGCGCTCGAGGTGCCGCTCGCCCCGTACCGCGACCAGCAGCCGATCCCCCGCCCACGAGGCTCCGGAAAGCCAGCTCGGCGGGACAAGCAAAGGACTCTGAAGTGACCACAGCGGCTGAAGACGCGACGCAGAACACGTCTCGCTACGATTCCAGCAACATCACGGTTCTCGAGGGGCTCGAAGCGGTGCGCAAGCGCCCCGGCATGTACATCGGGGACGTTCACGACGGTTCCGCCCTGCACCACCTCGTGTGGGAAGTGGTGGACAATTCCGTCGACGAGCACCTCGCGGGTTACTGCAAGAACATCGGCGTGACCGTGCATTTCGACGGCTCGGTCACCGTCGAAGACGACGGTCGGGGAATTCCGGTGGGCATGCACGAGCGCGGGGTCAGCGCGGCCGAGATCGTGATGACCGTGCTCCACGCCGGGGGCAAGTTCGACCACTCGAGCTACAAAGTGAGCGCGGGGCTCCACGGAGTCGGGGTGAGCGCCGTCAACGCCGTTTCGGAGTCGCTCCGCCTCGAAATCCATCGCGAGGGCAAGGTGTGGTTCCAGGAGTACCGGCGCGGTGTTCCGCAGGCGCCGCTCACCGCGCTCGGCGAAAGCGATCGGACGGGAACCAAGATCACGTTCAAGCCCGATCACGAGATTTTCAGCAACACCGAGTACAGCTACGACATCCTCGCGAATCGGCTCCGCGAGCTCGCGTTCTTGAACTCGGGTCTCGTGATTCGGCTCACGGACGAGCGCGGCGAGGCGCGCAGCGAAGTCTACGAGTACAAGGGCGGAATTCGCGAGTTCGTCGCGCTGCTCAGCAAAACGAAGGAGCCCGTTCACGAGGACGTGATCGCGTTCACCGGAGAATTTCCGGCCGGTGACGGCAAGGCGAACATCGTCGTCGACCTCGCCCTTCAGTGGACGAACAGCTACTCCGAGCAGATCCTCTGCTACACGAACAACGTCTTCAATCGTGACGGTGGCACGCACCTGACGGGGCTCAAGAGCGCCCTCACGCGCTCGCTGAACGCCTACGGTCAGGCGCAGAATCTGTTCAAAGACGCGAAGGGTGGCCTCACGGGAGAGGACGCACGCGAAGGCGTCACGTGCGTGGTGCACGTGAAGCACCCGGACGCGTCGTTCGATTCGCAGACGAAGAGCAAGCTCGTCTCGAGCGAGGTCAAGGGCATCGTCGAGAACGCCGTGTCCGAGCACCTCGCGCGCTACTTCGAGGAGCACCCGCAAACCGCCAAGAAGGTGCTCGAGAAGGCCATCATCGCCGCCAAGGCGCGCGAAGCGGCGCGCAAGGCGCGGGAAGTCGTCCGTAAAGGCGTGCTCGACAGCACCTCGCTGAGCGGCAAGCTCGCCGATTGCCAGAGCAAGGATCCGACGATCAGCGAGCTTTACATCGTGGAGGGCGAGAGCGCCGGCGGCAGCGCCAAGCAGGGCAGGGACCGCCACTTTCAGGCCATCTTGCCGCTCAAGGGCAAGATTCTGAACGTCGAGCGCGCACGGCTCGACCGCATGCTCTCCTCGCAAGAGGTCGCGACACTGATTTCGGCGCTCGGCTGTGGGCTGGACGAAAATGGCCAGTTCGACCTCAGCAAGCTCCGTTATCACCGCATCATCCTGATGACCGACGCGGACGTGGACGGCAGTCACATCCGCACGCTGCTGCTCACGTTCTTCTACCGGCAGATGCGGGAGCTCATCGAGCGCGGCTATTTGTACATCGCGCAGCCACCTTTGTTCGGCGTTCGCAAAGGCAAAAAATACCTGTACCTCAAGGACGCCGCGGCGCTCGAACGCTTCCTCACCGAAAACGGCATCGAGGATCTGACGGTTCAGGCGCAGCGCGGCCCGGTGCTTTCCGGGACGCCGCTCTACAACTTCGCGTCGCGCCTGCGCTCGCTCCGCGGCGTGCTCGCGAAGATCGATCGCCGCGCCGATGCCCGCGTGGTGGCCGCGCTGTTCCGCACGGCGCCGCTGAGCCTCGCGGACTTCCGCGATCGCGAGAAGGTGGATGCCGCGGCACAGAAGCTCGAAGCTGCGCTCAGCCAGCGCTATCCCGACATGTGTCCGCTCAAAGTCGTCGTCGAGTGGGACAAGACGCACGGCGCCGGTCGCCTCGTCACCAAGTTCCGCCCCGGCGCCTCGACGCGACCGGCCACGATAGACTGGGAGCTCGCGGATTCGGCGGAGTACCAGGAGCTGCTCTCGATTTGGGAGGACATTCGCTCGATCGGCCCCACGCCGTACACGGCACGGGTCGGGGACGGCGAGCCGATCACCCTGGAGGATCCCGAGGCGCTCGAGGCGTTCATCGCCGAGCGCGGCCGAAAAGGGATGCACATCACCCGCTACAAGGGTCTCGGTGAAATGAACGCCGAGCAGCTCTGGGAGACGACGATGAGCCCGGATGCGCGCACGCTGCTCCAGGTGCGGATCAACGACCCGGTGCGGGCAGACGAGCTCTTCAGCGTGCTCATGGGCGACCAGGTCGAGCCGCGCCGTCAGTTCATCGAAGAAAACGCGTTGAACGTCCGCAACCTCGACATCTGATCGCCCAGGGTCGTCCCCGCAGAGCCGCGTTTCGCAGGGGCGGCACGCGCCGCCCGTCCCCGCCGAAGTGAATTTGAGTGAG
>QGUH01000863.1 GCA_003242355.1 Pseudomonadota bacterium | reverse complement strand
TCGAAGCGCGCCGTGCCGGTCTCGAGCAAGAGCGCGGTCTTCGCGCGATCCGCACGCGAGACGCGCAGCCCCGAACGCTGGGCGATCTCGATCGTGCTCCCGTCTTCGAATCGCAGGGGCAGCGCGCGTTCGGCGCTCGGCGCATAGTACGCGCCGACCTTGCCGGGCTCGTTCGCGTCGCCCACGCGGAACGCGAGCCGTTCGGAATCGCTGCCCAGCGTGCGCGCGAACACTCCAATCCACAGCACGAGCGCAATCGCGACCGTCGCCGCGGCGAACCCCATCGCGAGCGTCGTGCGCCGGACCTTGCCCGCGCGCCGCTGCTCGACCGCTTGAATGAGCTGCAGCCGGCGCTGGGAGTAGCGCGCTCCGGCCTCGGCAATCGGCAAATCCTCGCGGAGGCGCCGCCCGAGCGCTTCGAAGTCCATCCGGCTCACGACTCGCCTCCGATGTAAGCACGGAGCAGCGGATCCTGCCCCGCGATGGCCTCGAAACGGCGCTCGGCGCGCGCGAGCCGCCTTTTTACGGTGGCGAGCGAGACGTTCATCGCCGCGGCGAGCTCGGTCAGCTCGAGCCCTTCCACGTGCCGCAATACGAAGACGACCCGTGAGCTCGCGTCCATGCGATCGAGCGCACGATAGACGCGCGCGACGCTCTCCCGCACCACGGGATCCTGCTCCGTGGATTCCGGCTCCACGTCGTCGAGGCCGACCCAACGGCGCAGCGATCGCTTGCGCAGCTCGTTGCGCGCCACGCGGATCGCGACGCCAATCACGAAGCTCGAGAGCGCGGCCGAGTCTCGCAGCGTCGAAATCCGGCGAATGACGATCAGAAACGTCTCTTGCGCCAGATCCTCCACGTCGCGCGCGCTGCCGAGCGTACGAATCAGCATCGTGCGCACGATGCCGTCGAAACGATCGAACAGCTCGGCGATGGCCTGCGGCCGCTCGGCCCGCAACCCCTCGACCAGGGCAGCGTCGTCCGAGCCCACGCGGGCGAGCGGGACGACGGGCTCGCCGGACCGCTGCGGGGCGGTCGGCCCGGAAAGCCGGCGTGGCAGGGGAGTGACCACGTCCACGCAGTGTCGCAGGCCCCGAACGGCGGCTCAACAAACCGCCGCCGACGGCGACGCATGGGCGAAGGCTCGGTCCAGTGTGCGCGGGACGCCGAAGCCGGCGTCGGGGGGCTCCTGGGAACGACGCGACCCGACGGGTAGCTCGGCCCGAAAAAAACATGAGCCGTCGGCGGAGCCTCCCAACACAACCCCCCCGTGCGGCACGCGTCCAGTTGGTTCCTGCTTCGCGCGTTTCCCCCACTCATCGCCTGTGCAGCGCTCGGCGCGGGTTGCGGTGGGAGTGATGGTGATGCCGACCCGTCGGTCGGCGGGAACGTTCCCGGCACGGGCGGCAGTCCTCCGCTCATCGTCACCACGGGCGGCAGCGGATTCGGCGATCCGCCGCCCACGGGCTCCGCGAACGACTGCACCCCGCTCGATCACCTCTCCGCGTGCGGTGGCGAGAGCTACGAGAGCGAGAACATCCCGCTCGACATCTACGTTCTGTTCGATCAGTCGGGCTCGATGTGCACGTGCCTCGAGGGGGGGACGGGCGCGTGTCCCGATCCGACCTGCAAAAAGACGCGCCTCGACGCGGTTCGCGAAGCGATGGATGAGTTTCTGGCCGATCCGGAGAGCGCCGGCATCGGCATCGGCATCGGCTACTTCGGCACGCAGCCGATCGGCAAGGCGAGCTGCGACGAAAGCGACTACCGCACTGCCGCCGTAAAGATCGGCATTTTGCCCGAGCACGCGGACGCGATCTCGAGCTCGCTCGCGTCCGTCAGCCCCACGGGGGAAACGCCGACCGGCGCCGCCCTGCGCGGAGCGTGCGAGTACGCCCGCGCCCGGCGCGAGCAAGCCCCCGATCGCGAGATCGTGATTCTGCTGCTCACCGATGGCAAACCCGAAGCCCCAGTGAGCTGCAAAGAGGGCACCTGTTGCCCCGATCTCGACGATGCCGTTCGGGCCGCCGAAGAGTGCCGCATGGGCAAGTCGGGCGTGAAAACGTACGTGCTCGGCGTCGGGCCTCTGCTCGGAAACCTCGCCGAGATCGCCAAGGCCGGCGGCACCGAGCGCGCCTACCTCGTCGAAGGGGGCGACGTCAGCCGCGAAGTGCTCGACGCGCTCAACCGCATCCGCGGCGACGCGGCGATTCCCTGCGAGCTCAAGCTCCCCGAGCCGCCCGCGGGCAAAGTGCTCTCGTACAATCGCGTCAACATCAAGTACGCCGACGCCGAATGTCAGAGCACCTACTTCTATTACGTGGAGTCGGCGAGCGCCTGCGGCGACGAGGGCGGTTGGTACTACGACAATCCCGACGCCCCCGAACGGATTCACCTCTGCCCGAAGACGTGTGATCGCGTCGCCGCGCCCGGAGGTCGTCTCTATTACACCGTCGGGTGCGCGACGATTGCTCTGCCGGAGTGACACACCGTCGGGCGTACGGACGATTTCCGACTCGCACCGACGGAGCGAATTCCTTTCATGCCTCTGATAGCGACGGTGCCATCCCCGGCATCGCCCGAGAAAGTGAGACCGACGAATGGTGAGATCGCTGCGATACAAGGGCCTCCTCTTGTCTGCTCCCCTCGGCCTGTTGCTCTCGCTGCAGGCATGTGGCGCGGAGAAAG
>QGUH01000862.1 GCA_003242355.1 Pseudomonadota bacterium | reverse complement strand
GTGGACGCGGAGCTCTGGCGCGAGGACATCGCGGGATCCATCGCGCATGCACGCGGGCTCGGACGCGCGGGCCTGCTCAGCGCAGACGAGGTCGAGGCCATCGTCGGCGGGCTCGAGCGCATTCGTCAGGAGATCGAGGCGGGCACGTTCCGCTGGGATCCCGCGCGGGAAGACGTGCACATGAACATCGAGGCGCGTCTGGTGGAGCTCATCGGACCGGTCGGGGGAAAGCTGCACACCGGGCGCTCGCGCAACGACCAGGTCGCGACGGACCTCAGGCTCTACTGCAGGCGCCGCGGCGAGGAGACGTTGCGGGCGATCGGGGACCTTGCCCGCGTGCTCGTGGATCGCGCCGAGGCCGAGATCGAAACCCTGATGCCCGCGTACACGCACCTGCAGCGCGCACAGCCGTCGCGGCTCTCCCATCACTTGCTCGCTTGGCAGGAGCTCCTGGTCCGCGACTACGGGCGCCTCGCAGACGCCCTCGCTCGCGCGAACGAGTCGCCGCTCGGGGCGGGCGCGGTTGCCGGTAGCGGGCTTCCGCTCGATCGAGAGGGGGTCGCGACGGAGCTCGGTTTCTCGCACCCGATGCGAAACTCGATCGATGCCACGGCGAGCCGTGACTTCTTGATGGAGATTGCGGCCGCGCTCGCGATTCTCGGCGTACACCTTTCGCGCATCGGCGAAGAGATCGTGCTTTGGTCGACCAGCGAGTTCGGCTTCCTCAGGCTGAGCGACGCGTTCTCGACGAGCTCGTCGATGATGCCGCAGAAGAAGAACCCCGACGTCGCCGAGCTGGTTCGCGGAAAAGCCGCGCGGCTCATCGGCTCCCTCACCGCGCTGCTCGTGCTCGAGAAGAGCCTTGCGTTCGGGTACGGCCGCGATTTGCAGGAAGACAAGCGTCCGATCTTCGACGCGTTCGAGGCAGCGATCGTCTGCCTGCACGCGCTCACGGGGGCGCTCGCCACGGCGACGTTCCGGCGCGAGGCCCTCGAGCAGGCGCTGCTGCGCGGGCATCTGTGTGCGACCGACCTCGCCGATTTCCTGGCGGTACGTGGAGTGCCATTTCGGGAAGCGCACCACATCGTGGGCGCGCTCGTCCGTGAAGCGGACGCGCGCGGCGTGGAGCTGGCAGAGCTCCCTGCGGACGTGCTGACCCGCGCGCACCCGCTGCTGACGGGCCCGGAGCTCGCCGTGGCGCTCGACCCTCGGGCTGCCGCGGAGCGGCGGGCGCTCGTCGGCGGGCCGGCGCGCGCTCGTGTCCAGGAGGCAATCGTCGATGCGCGGCGGCGCTGGGCGACGCTCACCGGCGACCGCGCGTAAGCCGCGATGGATCCAGCGCCCGCAGAGCCGACGCCAACGGCTCCTTCTTCGGCACCCGTTCGGTTCTTCGCGACGGCGGCGAAGGGCACCGAACCCGCGTTGCGCGACGAGCTGCGGGAGCTGCGCTTCTCCGGAGTGCGCGCCGATCGCGGCGGCGTGCACTTCGAGGGAACGCTCCGCGAGGGTTACCGGGCGTGTCTGTGGTCGCGCATCGCGATGCGCGTGCTCATGCCGCTCGCCACGTTCGACGCGGCGAACGAGCGCTTCCTGTACGATGGCGTTCGCGCGGTCGACCTCGAGCCCTTCCTCACGCCGCGCCACACGCTCGTGGTGGGGGCATCGTGTCGTTCGAGTCGACTCACGCACACGGAGTACCTGTCTCAGCTCACGAAGGATGCGGTCGTCGATCGCCTGCGGGACCGTTTCGGCTCCCGGCCGAACGTCGATAAGAAGGATCCCGACGTACGGCTCTTTCTGCACCTCGTGAACGACGTCGCGACGCTCTATCTCGACCTCGCCGGGGAGCCGCTCAACCGCAGGGGCTTTCGCCCGGGGGGCGCCGAAGCTCCGCTCAAGGAGACCCTTGCCGCCGCCGTGCTCCGCTATTCCGGCTGGGATCGCAAGTCGGCGATCGTCGATCCGTTCTGCGGTTCGGCGACTCTGCTCGTCGAGGCGGGGCTCTGGGCACAGAACCGGGCTCCGGGGCTCTCGCGAGCCCGATTCGGCTTCGAGCGCTGGGCGCGTTTCGATCGAACGGAAAAGGATGTGTTCGAAGCGCAGCGGGCGGAAGCTCGGGCGGCGCTCGTTCGCGATTTGCCGCCGCTCATCGGTCGCGACACCTCCGAGCAGGCCCTCACGCTCGCGCGCTCCGCGGCCAGCCGAGCTGCTCTCCCGCTGGTTCTCGAGCTGGGGCCCGCACGCGACGCGCTCGTCGCGGGTGCGGGGGCGGTCGTTGCCAATCCGCCGTACGGCAAACGGCTCGCGCGTCCGGCAGAGCTCGCACGGGATCTCGCGTACTTGGTGGATCGTCACCCCAACGCGCACGTGGCCTTTCTGCTCGCCGAAACGCAGCCGATGGGACGCACGCGTCGGCGCCCCGAGCCGCCGCGGCACGTGTTCAACGGGGACCTGCCGTGCGTGGTTCGTTGCTGGCTGCCCCGTCGCCGGAGGGGGGACGGCTGACCCGCGGACCGCGATTCAGGGTTCGGGAGGGACGAACCCCGTGTACGTGAAGCGCGCAGGCGGGGAGTCGGTGCTGGAGAACGCACCGGCCTGCCAGAGGACGAACACGGTTCCGAGCGTGGCGCCCGCGCCGACCAGGGCGATGGTCAGCCAACGGGAACCCGTTGAGACCCCCCGACCCCCG
>QGUH01000861.1 GCA_003242355.1 Pseudomonadota bacterium | reverse complement strand
GCAGCAGGCTCGCGCTTTCTGCTCGGGTTTGAGCTTTGCAGCAGTCTCGTTCGCAATCGTCGCGCTCGCGTGCTCGTCGACCGACGATCCGGATCCCAACGGCGGCACGGGTGGGGCAAGCCAAGGCGGTTCGGGAACGGGCGGAGTTGCGGCGACCGGAGGCGTGGCAGAGGGCGGCGCCTCGGGATCCGGCGGATCGGTGAATCCTCCCTCGGGAGGCGCGAGTGGCTCGGCGGGAACCGGTGGGCAACCCGCAAGCGGGGGAACGACGGGCGGCGGCGGTGCCGGCGGCACACAAACGACGGGCGGTGGCGGCTCGCCCAATGGCGGAACCGCAGGGGCCGGCGCCGGGGGCATGCAAACGGGTGGTGGCGGTGCGGCCGGGGCCGCGGGCATGCCAGCGACGGGTGGCGCCCCTCAAGAAGGTGGAGCTGGTGGGGGTGACAGCGGCGCTGCGGGCGCGTCGGGTGCGCCTACGGGCGGCGCTGGCGGCGGCTCCAAGTCCGAGGGGTGCGGCAAGCCACCCCCCAAGAGCGATCGCTACAGCATCGACGTCGACGGCACCATGCGCGAGTACATCCTGGACGTGCCGAACGACTACGATCCGAATCGGCCATACCGGCTCGTGTTCGGGTGGCATCCGCTCGGTGGCTCGGCGCAACAGGTGGCGAGCGGCGGGTACTACGGCCTGAAGAATCAAGCGGCTGGAGCCGCAATCTTCGTGGCGGCCGAGGGCCTCCCGTTCCAGGCAAACAACTTGGGTTGGGCGAACACGAACGGCCGCGACCTCGCGTTCCTCGAGGCCATGCTCGACCGTTTCCGCAGCGAGCTCTGCATCGACGAGGAGCGGATCTTCTCGACGGGCTTCAGCTTCGGCGGGATGATGTCGTTCGCGGTTGGCTGCGCGACGAACACGGTCATGCGCGCCATCGCGCCGATGGCCGGCAACATCCAGGTGAGCGGTTGCCAGAACGGCGAAAAGCCGGTCGCGGTCATGGGCTTCCACGGCACCGAAGACATGGTCGTCGCCATCGACGGCGGCCGCGCCGGTCGCGACAAGTTCATCCAACGCAACGGGTGCACACAGCAGACGATGCCCGTCACCCCGAGCTGGTGCGACGGAATCAACAACCAGCCTTGTAGCTGTGTGAGCTACCAGGGATGCATGGACGGCTACCCCGTGATCTGGTGCGAGTTCAACGCTGGGCACACCCCCGCGCCGAACTCGGGCGCCACGATCTGGAAGTTCTTCGAGCAGTTCTAGTCTTCTCGCAGCTCGTCGCGCGCACGCAGTGGGCGAGCGCGCCGATTCGCGCCAATGGCGAGCCCCTGTTCGGCGAGCCACAACGTGGCACCGGCGCGGCTGCTCACACCGACCTTGTCGTACGCGTGCGCGACGTGGTGCTGCACGGTTTTGGGGGAGATGCGCAAGAGCAAGGCAATCTCACGGTTCGTCTTGCCGAGACCCACGAGGCGAAGCACCTCGAGCTCGCGCAGGGTGAGCTCGCGCCGACGCCGAGACGCGAACCGCGCGCGCCCCGGCCGCGGCGAGTAGGGGATCGGATCGGTCGTGAGCGAATAGGCGTAGTCTGCGTTGGCAGTGCTCGCGAGACGATAGACCGAGATCGGGTTCGCACAGTGGATCTCGAGCACCTCTTTCGCGTAGCCGATCACCAAATGTTCGAAGTAGGGATGCGCCGTGGGCAATCCGTACGCGCGAAGCTCGATTCCGGTTCGCGTGAGCGTGGCTTCCAATCGACTCTCGGTTTCCGAGAAATAGCGATTCCAGAGCTCCGGCAGCGCCTGGGCCAGATCGGGAAGATCGGGCGTGCCCAAGAAGCTCTTCAGCGGGCCCTCGACCAGCGCCCAGCGCGCGGACGCCGCGCCGAGCTCGGACAGCGCGCCGTTCCCTCCGGGATAGAACCTCGCCATCAACCGGTCGTGAAACGCGAGGAAGTCTCCGAGGGGCACGCGGCTCTCGGCGGTGATCGGGCTCTGGAAAGCGGGGAGGGAGAGCGCCGCGTCACGATAGAAACCGCGCCACGCCTCCGCTCCGTGCTCGCGGGTGACGAGCGCCTTCCGCGTCAGGACGGCAATCCCCGAAACTTTCACGAAGGGCCTCCACACCAGCGGGGCTTGCCGCGCACCGCTCCTTTGGCCTCGACCGTTGCGACGCGTGCGACGGGAGGTGCGGCAGGCGCGCCATCGGCGGGGCGGCGCTCCTCGGAACGGTTCTCCGGCGAAGGGATGGGCATCGCTCCAGATGGGGTGTGCTCGCAGCATACGCACCGCGCGTCGCGCCCTCGAGGTGGCGAGAATGTCCTCCCCGGCACAACCGAAAACATCGCTCATCTCGGAACGCCGCAGGCGGGCACGTCGAACGCGACGCGCGGCTAGAGCGACGAACGGCTCGGAACGCGCCGACGACGACCGCAGCGTGCTCGCTTCGGGTCAAAAACGCAGCGTCGCGTCGAGCCGAGCCCCTTCGAAGGACGGATAGAGGCGACAGACGCCGCCGACGCAGCGGAGCGATCCGCGACGCTGGCCGGCAAAGAGGCCGAGCACCAGCGCGTCGGATGGGCGGAACGTGACGTGGCCGTTCAGGTAGTGGGTCGCGACTCCGGGTCGAGTGTCGTATTCGATGCCCAACGCGACGGCGAGCCGCTCACCCCATTCGATGGCGGTGGTGTG
>QGUH01000860.1 GCA_003242355.1 Pseudomonadota bacterium | reverse complement strand
CCCTTGCCTGCACACCCGCGCTCCTCGTTCGCTCTCCTGTTTACCAAGGCCGCGGCGGCCCGGGGGGGCTCGTCCTCTTCGCCGCGGGCAACGGGAACGAGAGCGTCGACAACGACGGGTATGCGAGCTACGAGCGCGTCATCGCCGTCGCTGCGTGCAACGATCGCGGCACGCGCAGCGTGTACAGCGACTATGGGGCGGCGGTGTGGTGCGCGTTTCCGAGCAACGACGCCGCGTGGCCGGAGCAGGGACGGCCCGAGCCACTCACTCCCGGCATCTGGACGACCGATCGCATGGCGCGCCTGGGATACAACCCCGGTATCGCGGAGGCGGGCGACGTCGTCGGAAACTACACGAATGGCTTCGGGGGCACCTCGAGCGCGTGTCCCGGGGCAGCCGGCATTGCGGCGCTCGTGCTCGCGGTCAATCCGGAGCTTCGCTGGAACGAGGTGAAGGCGCTGCTCGGCCGGGCGTGCGAGCAAATCGATTTGCCGGGAGGCGACTACGACGGGCGCGGCAAGAGCCCGTTCTACGGGTTCGGCCGGCTGAGCGCGGAGCTCGCCGTGGGGCTCGCGCGGCAGGTGGTGCGCGACACGGTCGTCATCAGCAAGACGTTCCAGCGTCCGATTCCCGATCTCGATACGGTCGTGGTCGCGCTCGACGTCGCCGAGACGGAGAACGTCGCGAGCCTCGCCGTCTCGGTCGAGATCGAGCATTCGTACGTCGGCGATCTCGTGATCACGCTCGTTCCGCCCTCGGGCCGCGGATTTTCCGAGGTGGATTTGCATCGGCGCGCGGGCGGGGCGATGCGCAACCTGCGCCGCACCTACGACGTCTCCAACACCGCGGGCCTCGAGCAGTTCCGCGGCAAGCGGTGCGACGGCCGTTGGTCGCTCCGCATTCGAGACGCGGCGGCCGAAGACACGGGGACGCTCGTTCGCTTCGGGCTGGAGCTCCGGTTCGATCGCGAGCGCACCGCGGTCGATTCGGAGACGATCGAGATGCGCACGCCCGGTCTCTCGCGGGAGATCCCGAGCCTGGCGCGGCCCTAGAGCACGGGCCCTGCCCACGCGCGCGCTCCGTTCGGCGCTGCCTTCGCCCGTTTCGGCGGAGCCGTTGGTCGCGCTGGAAACGCGCGAGCCTGCCGCGCGTTTCGGCGCGTTCCCCCCGTTCGCTGCTCTCGGCAAGACGGGGTCGCGGGGCGATCAGTCTTCGCTGCTCGCCCCGCGCAGCCCGAGCGCTTTCGCCTTCTTGTAGAGGTGGCTCCGTTCGAGGCCGAGCGCACGGGCCGTCGCGGCCATTTGCCCGCCGTGGTGCTCGAGCGCTTCCTCGAGGATCGTGCGCTCGGCTTCTTCCGCGAGCACGCGGAACGGAACCCCGGGACGATACAGGCCCGTCGGGGCCGGCGCTGGTCCGAGCCCCGAGAGGCGTTCCACGTCGGCGGCCGTGACCGTCTCGTCGGGATTGAGGATGACGAGCCGCTCGACCAGGTTCTGCAGCTCCCGCACGTTGCCCGGGAAGGGCAGGCCGGCGAGCAAGGAAAGCGCGTCGGGCGTCAGCTGCACGTCGGGCCGTCCGTTGGCCAGGCGCGCACGCTTGAGGAAGTGCTCGGCGAGCAACGGAATGTCCTCACGGCGCGCGCGCAGGGGCGGCAGCTCGAGCGGTACGACGTTCAGGCGATCCAAGAGGTCGGGGCGGAACGTGCCGGCGGCGCACGCGGCCACCAGATCGCGGTTCGTCGCCGCGACCACGCGCACGTCGACGGCGATCGTCTCGCTGCCGCCGACGCGCTCGATTTCCCGCTCCTGCAGCACGCGCAGCACCTTCGCTTGCATCGCGAGCGGCATGTCGCCGACCTCGTCGAGGAACAGCGTGCCGCCGTGCGCGCGCTCGAACTTCCCGCGCCGTTGGCGCGTCGCCCCCGTGAAGGCGCCCGCCTCGTGCCCGAACAGCTCGCTCTCGATGAGCTCGGCGGGAACGGCCGCGCAGTTCAGCCGCTCGAGGGGCGCCTGCGCGCGCGGCGAGGCGCGATGAATGGCGCGCGCCACGAGCTCCTTGCCCGTGCCGCGCTCTCCCGTCACGAGCACGCTCGCGTTCGAACGCGCGGCGCGCAGAACCCGCTCGCGCAGCTCGCGCATGGCGCGGCTCTCGCCGAGCAGCTCGTCGAAGTAGCCCGTGACGTTGCGCAGCTCGCGCGCCTCTGCCTCCGCCCGAACGAGGCGGAGCGTGTTCTCGAGGACCAGGAGCAGCCGGTCGGTCGAGAGCGGTTTTTCCAGGAAGTCGAGGGCGCCGAGGCGCGTCGCGCGCACGGCGGCGTCGATGGTCGCGTGCCCGCTCATCATGATGACGGCGCTCTCGGTGCCGGAGGCCTTCAGGCGTTCGAGCAGCTCGAGACCATCGCCGTCCGGAAGGGCCACGTCGAGGAGCACGACGTCGAAGCTCTTCTTGGCCAGGCGTTCTTCCGCGACACCGACCCCGCCGGCCACCTCCACCGAATATCCCTCGAGGGAGAGCGCCTTCTTGAGAGTGCTGAGAATCGACGGCTCGTCGTCGACGACGAGGACCTGGCCGCGCGCCATGCCGAAGCGTAGTACGCCGGGGCCGACGTGCATTCCGGGATTCCCGCCCCGCGCGGCGCGCTGCTAACCTCGGGCGCCGCGGGCAATGAGCGCGAGGAAGGCCACCGCCACGG
>QGUH01000048.1 GCA_003242355.1 Pseudomonadota bacterium | reverse complement strand
GTGGTTCGGGGCTGGCCTATCCAATCGTTCCACCGCCAGACCCGAAGGGTCATGCCCCGGGCCATCTCTGTGACCTTTATGGCTTTGGGGCGCCCCAAGACGAACCCCAGGCGATCGCGAGGGCTGAGGCGGTCGAGCAGCGCGTACACCCGACGCAGGATATCCCGCGAGTCGACGTCCAGGGTTTCGCTGCTGAGCTCGACGAGCGCCTCGGGCTTTCGAAACGACAGCCAGGCGCGCACCCTGCGATAGCGGAGCTGCGTCTTGAGCGCCCGCACCGCGAACGAGTACACGAAGCTCCGCAGGCTCTCCGCGTCGCGCAGCGTGTTGGCCCGCAGAAACACCCGACAAAAGACCTCTTGTGCCAGGTCCTCCGCCTCGCTGCGCGACCCGAGCGCCCGCTCGGCAGTGCCAATCACCATCGGCGCAAACCGGCGCCAGGTCTCGTCGATGGCCCAGGTTTCCCCGGCCACCAGGCCGCGCGCGAGCTCCGCGTCGCTCACCGTTCGAGCGCTCCGCCCGACGACGAGGGACAGGGGCACGCGGGATCGAGAAACCATCATGAAAGCGCCGGCTCGCCGCCAGCAGTTGCGCCAAACGCAAGGAATGGCTCACGTCCCGGCCGCTGCCCACCCCGGCACCGTCCCCTGCCCCCGCGAAAGCGCCGAACGCGCGGAAAGGCTCATCTTCTCGTCGCTGCCAGGGCCGAGCGCGCGTCCGAGGCGGCAGGCACTGTGGGCGCGCGCCCCCAACCTTCGCGCCAGGTGGGGTCGATTCCAGGCCATCTCTTGCCCGGCCGCTCACTTCACACCGGGACACACGTGCGTCCGAGTGTTCCCGATGGCGCCAAGCGCAATAGCAGCAAGCGTGTCGCGAAACGGAGCGGATGATCCGCCCGTTTGACGGCAAATGGCGTCGGGAGGGCGGATGATCCGCCTCGTTTGTCGCCAATTGCGCTCCACAATGGCGACAGATCGGCGCTCAATGCGACAATTTGGCGGCAAATGGGCGGATCATCCGCCCTCTTTTGGCGGCAATCGTGTCGCCATTGGGCGGATCATCCGCGATCATCGCGACAATTTGCCGCCAATCGGGCGGGTTGCCCGCGATCATCGCGACAGTTTGCCGCCAATCGGGCGGGTGACCCGCGTTCGTCGCAACGATTCGTCGTCAGTCGCGCGGGTGACCCGCCCTCGGTCGCTTCGAGTGACGGACTTCGAGCGGGTGACCCGCTCTCGGTCGCTTCGAGTGACGGACTTCGAGCGGGTGACCCGCCCTCGGTCGCTTCGAGTGACGGACTTCGAGCGGGTGACCCGCCCTCGGTCGCTTCGAGTGACGGACTTCGAGCGGGTGACCCGCCCTCGGTCGCTTCGAGTGACGGACTTCGAGCGGGTGACCCGCTTGGAGTGACGGAGTTCGGGCGGGTGACCCGCGTTCGTCCGGCGTGCCATCAGCGAATTCTCGCGCCCCTGAGCGCGTGACGTTCCGCGAATACCTCCCCCGCTCGCGCGCAGCCTGCGCCGCAGGGTCGTGCGCGCCGTCCCGCGGTGCGCTCGGTCCTCGGAGCGCGGGCGAGCACGAGTTTGGGGGAGGTCGACCGCCCGCAGGCGGCAACGCCGCCGAGGACGGGCGGGTGGCTGTGACGGAGAACGTCGCACAGCGCGTGGGGCAACTATCGCAGGCGGCGAAGCCGCCGAGGACGGGCGGGTGGCTGCGACACAACACGCCGCTCAGTGCGCGGGGCACCTAAACGCACGCCGCGAAGCCGCCGAGGACGGCGGGCGGCCACGACGAACACCGACGCGCGACGCGCGGGGCAACCTCAAGCTGCTTGGTCGATCGCGTGGAGGAGCTCGGCGTAGGTGCCTTCGTCGAGGATGGCGCCGCTCGCGCGGGCGTGGCCGGCGGCGTAGTCGGGGCCGGCGTGCGGGAGCAGGGCGCGGAGCTCGGCGCGGAGGTCGTGGGGCGCGTGGGAGCGCACGGAGAGGTGGATGCGGCCGGGGGTGTATCCGCGGTTGGAGACGAGGACGATGCGGGGCGCGAGGCGCTTCGCCCACGCGGCGGCGAGGACGCCGTGGATGCGGCAGCCAGAGGCGATTTCGATGATCGCGAAGCGTCCGCGCACGCGCGGTGCCACGCGGCGGGCGTGGGCGAGCGCGGCCGTGACCTCGCGGCGGAGGGCGTGCAGGCGGCGGGCTTCGCTGCTTTCGCCGTGCACGATGGAGCGCGGATCGTCGGCGCGGCGCAAGGCCGAGAGCCCGACTTCGGGCTCGGGGTGCGCGGCGCGGCCGGAGGCGTTGATGAGCGCTACGACTTCGCGCAGCGGCTGCGCGCCGAAGCGCGATCGAGCCGCGGAGAGGATGGGGTGGTCGATGGCTCGCCCGCCGCTGTCGCCCAGGATGCCGAGGGCAACCAACCAGTGGCGATCGTCGAGGGGCGCAAGAGGCGCCACGAGCTCTAGCGTGAGCAGGGTGGTTGCGGGGCTCTCGTCGTCGTGAACGAAGGCGTGCACGCGCGGGCGGTCCGCGGTTGGGTGATGATCGACGACGATGGTCGGCGTCGAGCCGAACGCGCCGTTCGCGCGTGACCCGGTGTCGAGCATCAGTGCGGCGCCGGCGCCGAGCGCGTCGAGCGCGCGACGGAATCGCTCGTCGTAAATGTTGTGGCCCTTTTCGGGCGTGAGGGGCGCGATTGTTCCACCCGCGCGTTCGAGTGCGGCGGCGCCGAGCGCTGCGGACGCGATTCCGTCGGCGTCGGCGTGGTACGCGAGCGCGACGCTCGCACGCGCAGAGAGCACGTTCCGCAGGAGCAAGCGTGCTCGCGTGAGCTCGAGCGCTGAGGGCGCCATGGTCGGTTGGTGCCATGCACGGCGAGTGCCGCGGCGATCCGGGCGGCTCGTTCGGGCCCCACGGGATCAGGCCGGGCAAGGCGCTCGGGTGCTCCACGTGCTCATGCCGCGTGCTCGCGCGGGCGCCGCTGACGTGCTGCTGGACACGTGCCCTCTGCCGTGCTCGTGCGACTCGCTCGAGCGTCACCGTGCCTGTAGGGGACGACGATTCGATGTTGGTGTTGCTGCCGTGGGCGTGCGGATCGCTCGGCGGGACTCGCGCGGGAACGGGTTCGTTCCTACGGTTTCGGCATGCGGCTCGGGTACGCGTGCCTGACGTTGGGGATGCCGGAACCCAAGATGCGCACGGCGCAGCTGAATCGCTGGCGCCGAGGTCTCGTCGACCTCGCACCCATTTACGCGTACAACGCCGAGTACGCGCGGCGTTCGATCGAGTATTCCGCGCGGCACGGCCTGCTCGCCTATCGCGTTTCGACGGACATCTTCCCGCTGCTTGACTGCGACCCGGCGCTGAGAAAGCTCGTGCCGTCGTTCGGGCCGCTGCGGGCGACGGTGGCGCGCCACGGCATGCACATTTCCAATCATCCGGGGCAGTTCGTGGCGCTCGCGACGCCGCACGAGCACGTGCTGAAGAATGCGCTCGGTGTGCTCCGCGATGCGGCGTGGGTGATGCAGGGCATCGGCGCGGCGGGCTCGATCACGCTCCACGGCGGCGGCGTTTACGGCGAGCGCGGCGCAACGGGAGCCCGCCTCCGGGACGCGATCCGTCGCCTGCCCGCGGCGGTGCGGCGGCGTGTGGTGCTCGAGAACGACGAGCACGGCTGGACGGTGCCGGAGCTCGTCGAGGCGACCGATGGGAGTGTGCCCATCGTGTTCGACAAGCTGCACTGGGAAGCCAATCCACGGAGCGCGCGGTACGAAACCGAGCTGCTCGGCGCGCTCGCCACCTGGCCTGCCGATCGCGTCCCCGAGCTCCACTACAGCGAACAGGCGGAAGGCAAACCGCGCGGGGCGCACGCTTCGTACGTCAGCGGACGCGGGCTCGTCGAGTTCCTCGATGACGTCGCGGAAGCGACGAAAGGGCGCGATGCCGTCGTCATCGTCGAGGCGAAGCGCAAGGACCTCGCGATCGCGCGCGCCGTCGGCGAGCTCACCGGCCACGCGCGCCGCCGCCTGTTCGACCACGTGCCGGAGCTCGCGCGGGCGCCAAGTGACTGGATCGCGCGCTCGGCTGCGCTCGAACCGACGTACGACGCGGCGTAGCCGCGGAGTGCGCGCCGCGTCCCCGTGAGCAGGCACTCGCCAACCAGCCGCTCCTCTCCTCGGGCGGCGGCGCGTTCCGCACCCTCGAACCCTCGCTGCACCCGCGTACCAAGCCGACGTGTTGCAGACCTTCCCGGGCCGTGCGATTCCGATCAAGCCCTTGGGCGACGGGGGCTGTTACCGGGTGAGCACGGCGGACGATGAGCTTTTCGAGGTGGTCGCACTCGAGATTCGGCCGTGCGCGGCCAGGGTGACGCCGAGAACGAGACGAATGAGGAGAAGGCCGATTTCCATGGGTGAGCTCCTTGCGAGGTCCCCCAAAGGGGTTCGACGAGAACGTGGGCCTCGGGCGCGCGTTGAGCAATGAACGAACGAGTGTCAGGATTCGCTCGAAAATGATCCAAATGCAGGAGCCCATCGAAACCGCGGAGCTTTTGGCGTTCGCGCGCGTCGTCGATGCGAAGTCGCTGTCGCGTGCAGCGGCGGAGCTCGGCGTGCCGCGCGCGACCATCGGACGACGGCTGGCACGGCTCGAGCAACGGCTGGGGACGCGGCTGCTCCGCCGAACGACGCGGAGCCTCGCCCTGACGGACGCGGGCGAGAACTTCTATCGTCAAGCGCGGATCGTGTTGGACGCGGTGCGCGCGGCGGAAGCGAGCGTGCGCGAGTCGAGCACGGAGCTGCGGGGCAACGTGCGCGTGTCGGTGCCTTCGGGGATGGATGGATCGTTTCGCCAGCTCGTCACGGCGTTCGTGAAGGAGCATCCGGAGGTGCGGGTGCAGGTGGAGTTCTCGACGCGGCTCGTGGATCTCGTGCGCGAGGGGTACGACGTGGCGTTGCGCGCGACGACGGAGGTGCAGCCGGGGCTCATCGCGCGGGTGCTCGGGCGCCATCGGGCCCTGGCGGTGGCGTCGCCCGAGTACATCGCGAAGCATGGAATGCCGCGCTCGGCGCGGGAGCTGCGCGGGCACCGGTGTTTGACCGGGTTTGCGCGCGGCGAGCTGCCTCAATCGACGTGGCCGGCGGGGCGCAGCACGGTGCACGTGGAGAGCGTGCTCTCGTCGAACGATCTCGCGCTGCTCCGGCAAGCGGCGCTCGACGGGCTCGGGATCGCGCTGCTCCCGAGCCTCATCGTGGAGGATCTGCTGGAGCGCAAAGCGCTCGTGCCCGTCTTGCCGGGCATCGTCGAGGCGGAGAACGTGTTGGCCGTCGTGTACCCCGAGCGCGAGCTGATGCCGCCGCAGGTGCGCGCGTTCATCGACCGGCTCGTGAAGTGGGGCGCGGAGCTCTTCACCCGAGAGGACCCGTGCGTTCGTCGGCGACCGGCGCGAAAGGCGCGCTGAAGCCGCGCGAGCGCGCGATGCGCGTAGACTCGGGCGAACGCGGGGACTCGGCTCGGAACACGGCCGAAACAGCGCGGTCACCGACCGCGGTTTGGATTTTCGCGCATGCCCCTCTGCACGATCGAGGCGGAGCCCGAGCCGGTTGCCGTCGAGTTGGAGCGTACGGCGCTCGTGATGATCGATTTGCAGCGAGATTTCCTCGAACCGGGAGGGTTCGGGGAAACGCTGGGCAACGACGTGAGCCGGCTCAGCGCGGTGATCGAACCCTGTCGGCGGCTGCTCGCGGCGGCGCGGCGAACGGGGCTGTTCGTCGTGCACACGCGCGAGGGGCATCGGCCCGATACGAGCGACGCATTTCGGGCGAAGGTCGAACGGGGCGCGCCGGCGCTGCGCATCGGCGCTCCGGGACCGATGGGGCGGATTCTGATCCGCGGCGAGCCGGGGCACGCCATCGTGCCGGAGCTCGCTCCGGAGCCCGGAGAGCCGGTGGTGGACAAGCCGGGCAAGGGCGCGTTCTATGCGACGGACCTCGAGCTGATTCTTCGAACGCGCGGCATCGAGGCGCTCATCGTGTGCGGCGTGACGACCGAGGTGTGCGTGCACACGACGGTACGCGAGGCGAACGACCGCGGCTATCGCTGCATCGTGCCCGCCGACTGCACGGCGTCGTACTTCCCGGAGTTCCACGAGGTGGCGCTGCGCATGATCCGCGCGCAGGGCGGCATCTTCGGGTGGACGACGAGCTCGGACGAAGTGCTCGCGGCGATCGGGTAGAAGACGGCAACCGCGGGGAACACGAACGCGGGCGGGTGCACCCGGGCGCGACGGCGCAGCGTCGCATTAGGACGAGGAGCTCGTCGAAGCGATCCGCCCGCTACCTGCAGGTGGCCACGGAAGGCCGGCGCGCAGGGGCCCAGAGCCGTCGCAGGCCGACCAAGAGCCCGCGGTTCCGAGATGCCGTCCGGTTCCCCGGTCAGAGGACGCAGCTCTTAAGCGAACCGTACACCCCTGCGTCCTCCAATTTGGAGGATGGCGCGCTCAGGGCGCGCTGGGCGGGTCGCTGCCGTGGCCGGCCATGTGGCGGCCGATTTCGGCGAGGTTGGCTTCGGCGATGTCCACGGCGTGGACGATGCGTCCCTCGCTCATCACGAGGATGCGATCCGAAAGGGCGAAGATCTCTTCGAGGTCGGCGCTGACGAGGAGCACGGCCGCGCCCTCGTTGCGGGCATTCAGGATGCGCTGACGGATATCGCTGGTCGCGGCGAAATCGAGCCCGAAGCAGGGGTTCGCGGCGATGAGCAGGGTGACGTTGCCCGTGAGCTCTCGCGAAAGGACCGCGCGCTGCACGTTGCCGCCCGACAGGGCGCCGATGGGCGTGTCCACCGAGGGCGTTCTCACCTTGAACTCCCGCACGAGGCTGCGCGCCCGCTTTCGGATCGCGCCTTTCTTGAGGAACCCGAGCCACGAGAACGGCGCGCGGTCGAAGGAACGCAGCCCGATATTTTCGGCGACGGACATCTCGGCGATGCACGCGTTCGCGAGCGGCGCCTCGGGCAACAAGCGCACGCCGTGCGTGTGGAGCTCGGCGCGGCTCGCGCGATACTCGCAGCCGCGCACGCGCACGCTGCCGCCGCTCGCCGCGCGCTGCCCCGCGAGCACCTCCACCAGCTCGTCTTGCCCGTTGCCGGAGACGCCCGCGATGCCCACGATTTCGCCGGCCCGTACGGAGAAGCTCACGTCGCGCAGGATGGGGGCGCCGAGGTCGTCGTTGGCGCGCAGGTTTTCGACCTCGAGCAGCGTGTCACCCGCGGCGCGCTCCACGCGTGCGACGGCCGTCGAGGGAAGCTCCGCGCCGACCATCATCTCCGCCAGGCGCTGGGCGTCGAGCTCGGCCGTGGTGCCCGTGCCGGCGAGGGTGCCCCGGCGCAGCACCGTGACGTCGTCCGCGAACTGTTGCACTTCGCGGAACTTGTGCGTGATGAGCACCACGCTCACGGCGCCCGCGTGCGCCATCTCGCGGAGCAGGCCGAGCACCTCGTCCGCTTCGTCGGGCGTGAGCACGCTCGAGGGCTCGTCCAGAATGACGATGCGGCTGCCGAGGTAGAGCTGTTTGATGATTTCGAGCTTCTGCTTTTCGCCTGCGGCGAGCTTGCGCACGGGCTTGTGCACGGGCACGCGGAACGGCGTCGTGTCCATGAACGCCTCGATTTCCCGGTGCTGCTTGGCCCAGTCGATGCGCGCGGGCAGCTCGGCGCGCGCGAGCACCAGGTTTTCGGCCACGGTCATGTTCTCGACCAGCGTGAAATGCTGGAACACCATGCCGATGCCGTGCCGGCGCGCTTCGCGCGGGCTCTTGGGCGTGATGGTGCGGCCGCCGAGCTGCACCTCTCCCGAGTCGGCGCGGTAGTAGCCGAGGATGCATTTGACGAGCGTGCTCTTCCCGGCGCCGTTCTCGCCGAGCAGCGCGTGGACGCTTCCCGGGCGGAGGCGGAACGAAACGTCTTCGAGCGCGGTGAGCGAGCCGAAGCGCTTGGTGATGTTGAGCGCCGCGAGCTCCGGCGGAACGTCGCGCCGGCGAAACCCCGATTGATTCGGGTCGAGGGACTCGTACGCGAGCGCCGCGGCGGTCATCCGAGCACCTCGAGCAGCGCGTTCGAGGTGCTGACGGCGCCGAAAACGCCATTTTGCATGGTGACCATGGAGAGCGCGGCCTCGTGATTGGCCTCGTCCGTGGCGGCGCAGCAGTCGCCGAGGATGAGGCACTCGTAGCCGCGGTCGTTCGCCTCGCGCATCGTCGTGTGCACGCACACGTCGGTGGTGATGCCGGTGAGCACGATGTTGCGGATGCCGCGGTTCTTGAGGATGAGGTCGAGGTCCGTCGCGTAGAACGAGCCCTTGCCGGGCTTGTCGATGATCGGCTCACCGGGAAGCGGCGAAAGCTCGGGGATGATCTCCCAGCCCGGCTCTCCCCGCACGAGCACGCGCCCGCACGGCCCGAGGTCGCCGATGCCGATGCTCGGCGGCGCGCCGCCTTGCATGCGCCGCGATCGCCAGCGCTTGTTCGCCGGCAAGTCGGAGAGATCGGGCCGGTGGCCTTCGCGCGTGTGGATCACGGAGAAGCCTTGCTTCCGGAAGACCGCGAGCAGGCGCGAGATGGGCTCGATGCAAGCGCGGCTCGCGGAGACATCGTAACCCAAGAGATCGATGTAACCGCCCTTGCCGCAGAAGTCCGTCTGCATGTCGATGACGAGCAGCGCGGTGTTCTCGGGACGCAAATCGCCGTCGTACGGCCACGGATACGGGTTCGCAGGCACGAATCGCATGATGGTTCTCACCGACTGCGGACGAGCTCGGCCGGCATGTCCGCGGAGTTGCGCGTGGCAGAGCTGCTCACCACCATGATGAGCAGCGTGAGGGCGTACGGCGCGGCATTGAACAGGTAGTAGCCCTGCGTGATGCCGACCGACTGCAGCGCCGGGCCGAGCGCACCGGCGCCACCGAACAACAAGGAAGCCCAGAGGCAGCGCACCGGATCCCAGCGCGCGAAGATGACGAGCGCGACGGCCATGAGCCCCTGCCCGCTCGAAAGCCCTTCGTTCCAGCTCCCGGGATAGAACAAGGAGAGGAAGGAGCCGCCGATGCCCGCGAGCACGCCGCCCGCCGCGGTGGCGAGCAGGCGCACGCGGTTCACGTCGTAGCCCATGGCGCGCGCGGCATCGGCGTTCTCCCCGACGGTGCGCACCATCAGGCCCCAGCGCGTGTTCTTGAGCATCCAACGCAAGAGCGGCGCGAGCACGATGCCGACCAAGAACAGGGCGTTCACGCTGAGCGCCGCCTTGAGCTGCGGCACGTCCGTGAAGAACCCGAGATCGATCGCCGGCAGCCGCGGCGCGCTCGGCTGCACGAGCGGCTTGCCCAAGAAAAAGGCCAGGCCCGTGCCGAACAGCATGAACGCGATGCCGACGGCAATGTCGTTGACCCGCGGTCGCCCGCACAGATACCCGTGCGCCGCGCCCAACACGGCGCCCGCGGCCCCCGCAGCCAGCACGCCGAGCCACGGCGAGCCGGTGAGGTACGAGATGCCGTAACCCGCCATCGCGCCCATCACGAGCGTGCCTTCGAGCCCGAGGTTCACGCGGCCCGACCGCTCGGTGATGCACTCGCCGAGGCTCACGAACAAAAACGGCGTGCTCACGCGCAGCGCGCCGCCGAGCACGGCGAGCGGGACGCCCCACGTGCCCAGCGCTTCGGCTTCAGCGGACACGAGCGCCCTCCTCGACCCAGCGAGTGAAGGGCCGCGGCCGCCCGCGGAACGTCTCACTGGCGAGCAGCACCACGAAGAGAATTCCTTGGAGCACGCCGACGGTCGCGTCGGGCAATCCGAACACGCGCTGCAACAGCCCGCCGCTCGCGCCGATGCCACCGAGCAGCACGGCAACGGGCAGGATCATGAGCGGGCTGTGGCGCGCGAGGAACGCGACGAGGATGCCGGTGTAGCCGTATCCGGCGGCGAGCGACGCGTTGGCTTTGCCGTGCACGGCCGCGACCTCCACCATGCCGGCAAGCCCCGCGGCCGCGCCGCCCAACGCGCACGCGAGCACGACGAGCCGCCGCACGGGAAGGCCTCCGAGGCGCGCCGCGCGCGGATTGCCGCCGACCACGCGGCCCGAAAACCCGAACACGGTGTGCTCCATCAGCACGAAGCAGCCGAGGCACGCGAGCACCCCGAACAGAAGCCCCGGGTGCACGTCGAGCCCGGGCAGGCTCTCGAGCATCGCGGACTCGGCAATCGGGCGCGTGGAGGGCTTGTTCAGGCTCTCCGGGTCGCGCATCGGCCCTTCGACGAGATGATTGAGGATCGCGATGGCGATGTACGTGAGGAGCAGCGTGCTAATCGTCTCGTTCACGCCGCGGAAGGCGCGGAGCGCGCCGGCCGCGCCGAGCCAGAGCGCGCCCGCGAGCATGCCGACGACGGCCATCGCGAGCTGCGTCACCAGCGGTGGCGCGTCGTGGAGGGCAATCCCCGTCATGGCCGCGCCGAGGCCGCCCACGACCAGCGCCCCCTCGGCGCCAATCACGATGAGCCCGAGCCGCGCGGGGAGCGCCGTGCAGAGCGCCGTGAGCATCAACGGCGCCGCGCGGCGAAGCGGGTTTTGGATGGAAAACCCCGTTCCGAACGCCCCCGGCCCCCTCGTTTCAGACAGGGCCAGCGGCGAGTACCCCGCCGCACGGAGAAACACCCGAGAAAACAGGA
>QGUH01000047.1 GCA_003242355.1 Pseudomonadota bacterium | reverse complement strand
TTTTGCTTTTTTTTTTTCAACAAAAAAAAGGAAGAGAGAGTTAGGTCCGTTCCGGGGGCTCGGAAGTGGGTATAAGAGACAGGTGCGGAGGCGATCCCGGAGGCCCACGAGGAGCGGATCGGTCGTGTCGAGGGTCTCGATGATTTCGAGCAACGTTCCGTACCGGAGGAACGCGCCTTCGCTCGCCGAAACGGCACTGAAGGCGAGCGAGGTCTCGCGCGCGGTGCGAACGAGCAGAATGGCTTGTGCGGCGAGCCCGACGAGAGGCGCGATGCCGGTCGTGCCGAATGCGAAGTAGCCGACCAGGGACGCCAGCGTGAACGGCGGCAGAATGCGCGAGCACCAGACGCTCACGGCGTCGTGAACGAGCGACGGCTCGGATTCGGCCCACTTGAAGAGCAGCTCCGGGTTGGGCGCGCTGCGCACGCGCGTGGTTCCGGGCTTCGCTCCGGCAACGCCGAGGGCATGGGCTTCGAAGCGCTGTCGCAGGTCGAGATCGGCGGCGAGGGCGCGCACCGTGCGTTGCCGCTCGCGGACGCTTTCCGTGGACGCCGGCTCGAGCAAGAGCTCGGCGAGTCGTTCGCGGCCGACGCGCGTGCGCGCGACGCTCAGGCGTTGGAAGAGCGACGCCCGCCCGAACAAGTCGAGATCGGCGGCGTACGGATGGTCGGGCGGCGCGAGGCCTTCGCCGGTGTCGGGAATGCTCGCGAAATCGTGGCTCGAGCGCGCGAGCGCGGCGCGATTCACGTCCACCCAGCGCTCGGCCAAGTCCTGCGCATCGAGCACGCGCGCGTGCAGCACCACGAGCGCGATGAACGCGGAGAGCCCCACGACGGCGAGCGGTACGCACACGCCCGCCGGGCCGCCCGCGAGCAGGGCGATGAACGACACCGTGGCGACCGCGAAGGAGAGGCCGCGCAGGTTCGACACGAGCCGCGAGCGCGCCGCCTGGCGCTCGGCTTCTGCTTCCCACGTCCGCGCCCGCTCGGCGTAGGCCGGTCGCGATGCGGTGGCGCGCGGGACGACGCCGGCCTCGATCGTCACTTCGCCGCCTTGTCGAAGCGCACCACGACCGTTGCGCCCACGAGCGGCGCGTCGGGCAAGCCGACGCGTCGCCGATCGATGATCTCGGCCACGCACTGGGCGGCTTCCTGGCTGATGCCCGTGCGCTTGTTCACGCTGACGCCCTCGGCGACGCCCTTCGGCCGGACGAGGAAGCGGACCTCCACTTCGGCCGGCGAGCGTTGCAGCCCTCCATGATCGATCACGCACTGGGCGTAGCGGGCCTTCGGTTGTGCGAGCCGCTCGTTGCTGAAGTTGCCTGGAGCGCCCTCGTCGGGCACCACGGGCCCCACCGTCACTTCGAAGCGCTCGGCCGCTCCGTCGTTGCGGGGCTCTCGGGAGCCCGCCGGGGCAGCCCCCGTGACCCCGCTCTCGAGTGGAGCGTCGCCCGCGAGCGAGCGCGCTTCGCGCTCGCTGATGCACCGCACGATCATGCCCTTGCCATTGCTGATGCGGCCCCAGGGGCAGGCCGGATCGTAGGGATAACGGCGGATCAGCGCCTCCGGGTCGTCCGCGGTCTGTGCGGCCGCCGACGCGGCGAGGAGAAGGAAGGCCGCCGGCAGCGGAGCACGCAGGCGGCGGCGCGAGCCAATGCGGGGGGGCTGGGGCAAAGGCATCATCGTCTCGCAGGTTTAGCCCGACTCCGCGGCGGCCACGACGCAAAGTGCCGGCTTGCGGCCCGGAAAGCTGGATGGTACTCGGGGGCCCATGCTGCGCCCGCGGATGCGCTGGGTCCTCGTGTCGGCTGGACTCGTGTCGCTTTCGTTGGGGCTCCCGCTCGCCGGGTGCGGCGGTGGCGAGAGTCCCGACGACGGCCGCGCGAAGGGCGGGAGCACGACTGGCGGCATGCCTGCCACGGGCGGCGGCGCTTCCGGCGGAACGACACCGAATGGTGGCGCCCCGAGTGGTGGCGTCCCGAGCGGCGGCACGTCGAATGGCGGAAGCTCTGGAAGCGCCGGTGGTGGCGCGCCTTCTGGTGGTGCGAGCGGCAGCGGAGGCAGCTCCGAAGGCGGCGCGAGCGGCGGGGGGGGCGCGGGCGGTGCAACGGGCGGCGACGGAAGCGGCGGCACCGCGGGTGAAGGCGGGTCTTCGGGCGAAGCCGATGGCGGCACGGCAGGCGGCGGAACCGCAGGTCAGGGCGGTGGCGGCGATGCGGGCGCTTCGGGAAGTGGGACGATGATGCTGAGCGGGCCCATCGAGCGCGGCGGCAAGGCCGTCCTCGAGTTTGGCGAGCTGTTCTTCGAAGTCACTCCGGCGGTTGGCGGACGCATTACGGCGGCGCGGCTCGGAACCAACGACGCGCTCGCGCCGACGAACGTGCACCCGAACAACTACGGCTCCACGTTCTGGACGGCTCCGCAGAGCGACTGGAGCTGGCCGCCGGTGGAGGCCATCGACTCGGCTGCGTACACGCTGATGGTCGAAGACACGAGCTTCACGGTCACGAGTCCCGCAGTGACCGGAACCGATACGGTGGTCGACGGCGTCCGGGTCACCAAGAAGTTCTCGCCGGACTTCGCGGCCAACGCGATCGTCGTCGAGTACACCATCGTGAACGGCGGAGGCTCGGCCAAAAAGCTCGCTCCCTGGGAGATCACGCGCGTCGCGCCCGATGGGCTCACGTTCTTCGCGTCGGATACGGCGCCGTTCCCCGCGATGGGGGGAGCGCCGGAGCTGCCGACGACGAGCATGGCCGGCTGCTACTGGTTCCAGAACTCTCCGAGCACGCCGCAAGGCAAGCTGTTCAGCGACGGGAAGGGTTGGCTTGCCCACGTCACGCCCGACGATCTCCTCTTCGTGAAAGTGTTTCCGGACGTTGCAACGGGGGAGTTCGCGCCGGGCGAGGCGGAGATCGAGATCTATTCGACCTCGTCGACGCCGTCCGAGGGCTCTCCGTACGTCGAGGTGGAGAATCAGGGCGCGTACGCGACGATTCCGGCACAAGGCAGCTCGACCTGGAAGGTGATCTGGTACTTGCGCCGCTTGCCCGATGGCGTCACGCGCGCGCCGAGTCAGGCGCTCGTCGATTTCGTTCTCGAGACGATCCAGTAAGCGAACGTGGCAGCACAGGCAGGGCCACCGAGCGCCGCCGAGGTGGTGCTCACTTTCCTCGAGAGCGTGGGGCGTCGCTCGGAGGCGGAGTTCTATCTCCGGCTGTTCCACAAGCTCCCGAAGGAGAGCTTCGCGCTCATCGCTCCCGGCGGCCCAGTAGTCCGTTACGGCGCGGGTGCCCTCGTCGAACAGCTGCGCTTGCTCGCCGAGCTCGACCTGTTCGCGCCGCTGGTGCTCGGGCTGTTCGATCCGGAGTCGGCGGCGGCGAGCGTCGAACGGCTCGGGCGCACGCTGCCGTCCGTGGGCCTCGTGACGAGCGTGCACGCGATGGGCGAGGCGAACTTGGCCGAAACGATTCGGGCGGAGCTTCGCGCCGAGCGCGTGCCCCTCCTCGTGTTTTCCGCGAGCGGCTCGACGCTCGACGGGCGCCTGCGCGAGCTGGCGGAGCTTGCCCGCGCGCTCGACACGCGCAAGGTCGTGCTGCTTCGGCGCCGCGGCGGCATCCGTGCGCGCGGCGATCGGCCAATCGAGCTCGGCGCCGGGCACACGCTCGCCACCTCGGGCGGGTGGATTTCGGTGATCAACCTGCGCACCGATCGCACGGCGTTGCTCGCTTCGCGTCGCATCGGCAAGCGCGATGTCGAGCTCGTCGAAAGCGCGAACACGTTGATTGGAGCGCTCGGCTCGAGCTCGCTGCTCGTCAGCGTGACGTCGCCGCTCACGCTGTTGCGGGAGCTTTTCACCGTGAAGGGCGCGGGCACGCTGATCAAGCCGGGAACGGCGATCGAGCGTCGCAACTCGTATGCCGAGCTCGACGTCGCGCGCTTGCGGCAGCTCCTCGAAGAGAGCTTCGGCAAACCGCTCGCGCCCGGGTTCTTCGATCGAGCGCCGCTCGCCGTCTACTACGAGGTCGCGTACCGAGGAGCCGCCATCGTCCACGACGAGCCCGAAGCGCCGTATCTCACCAAGCTCGCGGTGTTGCCCGAGGCACAGGGCGAGGGCATCGGCGCCGATCTGTGGCACGCGATGCTGCGTGACTTTCCGAGCTTGTTCTGGCGTTCCCGCCCGAACAATCCCATCACTCCCTGGTATCAATCCGTCTGCGACGGCATGCTGCGGCGACCCGGTTGGGACGTGTATTTTCGGGGTGTTGCCGCCGAGGTGATCCCGAAGATCGTCGCGCGGGCCGAAGCGCTCCCCCCCGACTTCGGGAGCGGGAACGAAGCGGGGGGCAACGGCGCTTCGCCCCCGCCGGAGTGAGTCGCGACGGCCTGGAACGAGATCGAAGCCGTGTTCTACGTGTTCTTGCTCTTGGTCGCCGCCATTGGCGGGCTCATCTACTTCTGGTTCATGTTCCAGAGCGTGCCCGGCATGGCGGAGGAGCGTTTCGGCGAGCTCGAGCCCCTTCCGCCGGACGTGGGCGTTTGGAAACGGGACGAGGACTCTGCCGAGGCGCATTCTGCGAAGGAGCGCGGCCTCGCGCGCGAGATTCGCCTCTACTACGACGAATCGAGCCAGCGTCTGTATCGCCAGGTTCGCTATCGCAGCCTCGCGACCGACGACATCGTCGAAACCGAGCCGGACGAGCTCGTCAAACGAAAGCGGGTCAAGCCCACGACGAAAGCCTGAAGTCGGAACGGAGACTTTGCGCGGGCGGACGGGTGTGCTTGAGTAGGCGCGAGCCGATGCGAAGGTTCGTCCGCAGGTCCGTTCGTCGCGCGAGCTTGCGCGTGCTCGGTCGTGCGGTGGCGCTTGCGCTCTTCGCCCTGTTCGCCGGCGCACACGTCTTGCCCGCCGTGCACCATGCTACGGTTCGGCACGCCGTTTGTGCCGTCCACGGCGCTCTGCAACACGCGGACGAAGGGGAGGCCGTGGCCGTGGGGGTCGAGCGCGCGGAATCCGCCGAGCTTGCCGTTTCGGAGGAGGGCCATGGTGACGAGCATTGCTCGGTGCTCGGTGCCCTCTCGGAACGCGCGGCAGGGCTCGCCGGGCCGGAGGCAACGCGCGCAGCGCGTTCGTCGCCGACGGCCCCAT
Organism: Pseudomonadota bacterium; assembly: GCA_003242355.1. Classification (GTDB taxonomy): domain Bacteria; phylum Myxococcota_A; class Polyangia; order Polyangiales; family Polyangiaceae; genus PMG-095. Next base: position 5,563 of record QGUH01000047.1, on the reverse strand, counting down.
CCCCTCCCGACACCGAGCAGGCGCACTCGAGCCTCCCGGTTCTCGCGTTCGCACCGAAGCTCGCACCGCCCGCCTGATCCGCTCGGATTTCTGGCGTTTTCTGGTGTGAGACTCGGCTCTCGCGCGAGCGTTTGCTTTTTGGCGGAGCGAGCGCGCGGGGGCCATTGCGGGCGGCGAGCCTGCGTGGAGCGGTCGCCCCTCCATCGGTGTTCGAATGTTCGTTGCGTTCACGGAGTCGTGCGCGGCGCGCCGGCGTGCACGACGATGCTTCGTATCCGGCGCACTTTTGCTCTTCGCAGCCGAGGCGGGCGCCCAGGCCGCGGCAGCGCCGCGCGCGCCCGCTGACGAGGCCTTGGGGCAGGGGACGGAGCCTGCTCCTCCTGCTTCCGACCTCACGGAAATCGAGGCGGCGCTCGCCGCCGACGCCGCGCTCGGCACGGCAACGGACGAGCGTGCGGCGAACCGCGGTCCGAGCCCTTCGCCCCCTTCGATGAATCCCGATCTCGCCCTCATCGGTTCGTTTGCGGGCGCGGTCTTTTCCGAGGCCGAGAATCATCAAACCGGCGCCCACGATCCGTCGCGCAACGGTTTCGAGCTGCTCGGCCTCGAGCTCGTGTTCGGCGCCGCGGTGGATCCGGCCCTGCGCTTCGACGGCACGCTGGTCTTCGGGCACTCGGGCGTCGAAATCGAAGAAGCGTACGCGACGACGCTCGCGCTCGGCGCCCGCTTCGCGGCGCGCTTCGGTCGGTTCGCGTCTCGCTTCGGTCGAGCGAACGCCCTGCACCCGCACGCGTGGCATTTCGTGGATCAACCTTTGCCGTTCGGGCGTGTCTTCGGGGGCGAAGGACTGCGCGGCGTGGGCGTCGAGCTCTCCTACCTCACGGCGCTGCCGTGGTTCGTCGAGGTCACCGTCGCGGTGACGGAGGCGAGCGGCGACGAGACGGCGCGGAGCTTCTTGGGCGACGACGAGCGCGCCCCCGAGGGCCCCGAGGACTTGCTCACCACACTGACCCTCGAGCAGTTCTTCCCGCTCTCTGCCGACTGGTCGCTCGCGGTCGGTCTCTCGGGCGCCTTCGGTCCGAACGCCACCGGGAACGGAAAGCGCACGGAAGTGTACGGCGCAGACCTCTACCTCAAGTACCGGCCGACCACCGTCCGCAACGCGCTCGAGCTCACGCTGACGAGCGAATGGCTCTATCGCCGGAGGCAAGTGCCCGAGGACGTTCTCGCGGACGCGAGCGCGTACCTCGAGCTCGTGCTGCGGGTCGCGCGGCGGTATGGGGTGGGGGTCCGTTACGAGCTCGGGTCTCCGAGTTATGGCCGAAGTGGCGACGTGGTGAGCGACCCGCTCGACCCCGGGTGGCAGCGCGTGCGGTCGCGGGTTGCCGCGGCCGTGAGTTACGCGCCGAGCGAATACTCCCGCTTTCGTTTGCAGGGCTCGCGCGACTCGGCGTTCGGCGAGCCCGTCTGGGCAGCGTTTTTGACGGCGGAGGTCGCCATCGGCGCCCACCGCGCTCACGCCTTCTGAGCTCGCAAGGAGATCGTCCGATGATGCGCTTCGTTCTCCTGGTTCTTCTGAGCTGCGCGCTCCTTTTGGGCGCGCGGGACACGCGTGCGGCGGCGCTCTCCGTCGTGACCACGACCCCGGATCTCGCGGCCGTCGCGAGCGCCATCGGCGGCGATCGCGTGCAGGTGCGCTCCCTGAGCGCCCCCAGCGAAGACCCGCATTGGGTGGATCCGAAACCGAGCCTCGCGCTCGCGCTCAGCAACGCGGACTTGCTCGTCGCCATCGGCGCCGAGCTCGAGGCGGGGTGGCTGCCGACCCTACAAGTCGGATCGCGCAACGCGAAAATTCAGAAGGGCAGCCGGGGCTATCTCGAATGCGCCGAGCTCGTCGCGCTGCTCGAGGTGCCGCCGGGAAAGGTGGACCGATCGCAGGGCGACCTCCACGCCTCCGGCAATCCGCATTACATGCTCGATCCGCGAGCCATCGAGCGCGTGGCGGTGGGGCTCGGCAAACGGCTGGCCGAGCTCGATCCGTCTGGACGTGCCGTGTATCTCGAGCGAACCAAGCAGCTCGTGGCGAGGCTTCGCGCGGCGCGCGCGCGGTGGGAAGAGCGGCTCGCTCCGCTGCGCGGGCAGCCCGTGATCACGTATCACCGCTCGCTCGTGTACCTGGCCGATTGGTTGGGCCTCGTGATCGTCGATCGGCTCGAGCCCAAGCCGGGAGTCGCGCCGAGCCCGAGCCACGTGGCGGCGGTGATTCGAAGAGCCCAGGAGCGCAAGGTGCGCCTGCTCGTCCAGGAGCGCCACCATCCAACGAACACCGCGGAGCTCGTCGCCAAGAAGACTGGAGCGAAGTTGGTGCGCATCCCGAGCGCTGTGCGCTTCCCCAGCCAGGACATCGTCGCGTTCCTGGACGAAATCGTGAACGCGCTCGCGGGGCCGCGATGAACGGCAGCGGCGTGCTCGGTTCGGCGGTGTCCCCCAGCGCGGGCACCTCGTTCGACGCTGGCGTGCACCGCTCCGGCGCATTTCCGAGCGTGTGTCGTTCTGGTGAGAGGCGATGCGAGCGATGAGGGCGAAGCAAGGGTTGGAAGCGCCGGCACTCTTGTCGTGCGAACGCCTCGTGATCGGCCGTGGGGGACGGGCGCTCTTGCCGCCCATCGAGCTTACCATTCGTCGCGGCGAGCTTTGGGTCGTGCTGGGTCGAAACGGCGCAGGCAAAACGACGTGGGCGCGGACCCTGCTCGGCCTGGAGCGCCCCATCCCGGCACCGTGAACGCGGCGGAAATCGGAGCTGCGTCTGACGTATCTCGCGCAGCGCCGAGAGCTCGACGCGGCGTACCCACTTCGCGTGCGCGACGTGGTCGGCTTCGGGCTCGACCGCGAAACGTCGTTCCTTCGCCGGCGCACCCCCGAGCAGCGCGCGCGCCTCGAGCGCGCCCTCGCCGAGGCGGGCATTGCGGCGCTCGCCGAGCGACCGTTTCGAGAGCTCTCGGAGGGTCAGCAACAACGCGTGCTCTTGGCGCGCGTCCATGCTGCGCAGGCAGACCTCGCGGTGCTCGACGAGCCCACCTCGGCGATGGACGGCGCGGCGGAGCGGGAGGCCTGGGCGTTGCTCGCGCGCTTGCGCGACGAAACCGGCCTCGCGCTGGTCGTGATCACGCACGCGCAAGCGTTGGCTCGGGCGCACGCCGATCGCGTGCTCGTGCTCGATCGAGACGCCCGGTCCGTCGTCAGTGGGCCCCCCGAGGACGTGGTGGCGACGGCTTTGCCGCTCGCTGCTCGCGGAGCCGTGAACGACGAGGTGCCGCATGACGCCTGAGCCCAGCGCCGCGCCTTCGAACGCCGAGCTCGACGCCTTCGATCGCATCCTCGACGAATCGCCGACGCGTTCTCCCGAGGCGGCCGACCCCGGGACCGTCGACGGCGCGCGAACGGGCGAAGTGCAACCACGAGCCCACGAGAGCGCGCCGAGTCTCGAGGCCTTCGTCGATCGGATCGACCTGTACCGCGACCCGATCCTGTGCGCGGTGCTCGCGGGCGTGGGCCTCGCCGGGCTCGGAGTGTTCGTGGTGCTCCGTCGCGCGGTGTTCGTCACGGCGGCGCTCTCCCAAGCCGCCGGGCTCGGCGTCGCGCTCGCGTTCTACGCCGCGATTCACCAGGGGATCGAGGTTCCGCCCGTGCTCGGCGCGCTCGGCGCGAGCATCGCCGTCGCCGTGCTCGCTCTCGGATCCCGCGGCGCGCTCCTCGCTCGAGAAGCGCGCGTCGGCATCGCGTTCGTGGTGGCCTCGGCGCTCGCCGTGCTGGTCGGCACGCGCATCGCGCAGGAGGCGCACGACATTTCGGCGATCTTGTTCGGCTCGGCCGTGCTGGTGCGCACGAGCGATCTCGTCGCCGTCGCGGCGGCAACGGTGCTCGCCCTCGTTTTTCTCGCGCTGCTCGCCCGACCGCTCGCGTTCACGGGCTTCGATCCGGAGGGCGCTCGCGTGCACGCGCTTCCCGTGCGCGCGCTCGAGATCGCGTTCTGGGCCTTCGTTGCGCTCGAGGTGTCCGTTGCGACCCGCGCGCTCGGCGCCCTGCCGGTGTTCGCGTTCTCCGTCTTACCGCCCGTGGTCGGGCTCGCCGTCTCGAAGGGCCTGTTCGGGGCGCTCGCGGTCTCCGTGTTGGTTGGCGGCATTTCGCCCGCCTTGGGATACGTGGGCGCCTATTTCGGGGAGCTGCCCGTGGGGGCGACACAGGCGGCGGTGGTTGCCGCGGCGACACTGGGAACGCTGGTGGCGGCTCGCGTCCGCCGGCCGCGATGAGCGCGGTTTCCTTCGGCCCCGCGGACCGGCTTCTGCGCGAGCCGGAGGCTTTTGCTACGCTGCACGAGCGTGATCGTCGGTGTTCCCAAAGAGATCAAGGAGCACGAGTACCGGGTGGGATTGCTCCCCGTCGGCGTGGAGGAGCTCAAGAGGGCTGGGCATCGCGTGCTCGTGCAGCGCGGCGCCGGGCTCGGTAGCGGCATCGGCGACGCCGATTACGTACGGAGCGGGGCCGAGCTGGTCGACGATCCTGCCGAGATTTTCGGCACGGCCGAGCTCGTGGTCAAAGTGAAGGAGCCGATGCCGAGCGAGATCGCGCTCGTGCGCGAGGGCCAGCTCGTCTTCACGTTCTTCCACTTCGCCGCCAACGAGGCGCTCACGCGCGGCATGCTCGCCTCGGGGGCGACGGCGCTCGCTTACGAGACCTTGCAGGATTCACACGGGCATCTGCGGCTGCTCACGCCCATGAGCGAGGTCGCGGGGCGGATGAGCATCCAGCAGGGCGCAAAGTATCTCGAGCGACCGCAAGAAGGGCGCGGCATCCTCCTCGGTGGCGTCCCCGGAGTCGAACCCGCGCACATCACGGTTCTCGGCGGCGGCGTCGTCGGGACCAACGCCGCCAAGATCGCGGCCGGGTTCGGAGCGTCGGTGTGCGTGCTCGACACGAACCTCGAGCGGCTCCGCTACCTCGACGACATCATGCCGCCCAACGTGACGACCCTGTTCAGCGATCGCCACAACGTGCTCGGCCAGCTCGCGAAGGCGGATCTCGTCGTGGGCGCCGTGCTCGTGCGCGGAGCCCGCGCGCCGCGTCTCGTGCGCCGTGAAGATTTGCGCCTCATGAAGCCCGGCGCCGTCGTCGTCGACGTCGCGGTGGACCAGGGCGGCTGCTTCGAAACCACGCGTCCGACCACGCACGGCGACCCGACCTACGTCGTCGATGGCGTCGTGCATTACGCCGTGACGAACATGCCGGGCGCCGTCGGGCGGACCAGCACGTACGCCCTCTGCAACGCGACCCTGCCCTACGTGCTGCACCTCGCGGAGCGGGGGCTCGTCGGCGCGGCGCGCGACAATCGGGATCTGGTGAGCGCCGTCAACATCCACCGCGGCGAAGTGACCCACGAGGCCGTGGCGCGCACTTTCGGCCTGCCCTGGACGCCCTTCGAGCCCTAAAAACGCCGATCGGGTTGCTGCTCGGCAGCTCGTCGCTCGCGTGCCTTCGGGCGGGCCCGCGGCACCGTCTTCTGCGC
>QGUH01000859.1 GCA_003242355.1 Pseudomonadota bacterium | reverse complement strand
TCGCTCCCCGCTTCCTCCCCACGGTCGGTCACCCTTCCGCAGTTGCGGTTCGCTTCGATCGGGATGGTCTCCTTTCGGCGGGACTTCCACCCGCAAGACAGCGCCCATGCTGGGCGCACAAGACGAAAGCCCCCGCGAAACGCGGGGGCTTTGCGTGGAGCACCGCGGAAGGGGCGATCGCAACGATCGCCCCTTACCGTTTCGAACGTGCTCACTCCTCGCCGACGGCGGCGAGCTCGGGTTGGGCGACACGCAGCGGCGCGGGCGGCGCGTAGGTCGGCGATTTCTCGTCGAGCACCACCTGGAGCCGCTTGTACGCGGGCAAGCCGGTGCCCGCCGGGATGAGCCGCCCCATGATGACGTTCTCCTTGATGCCGCGAAGGTCGTCGGTCTTTCCGCAGATCGCCGCCTCCGTGAGCACCTTGGTCGTCTCCTGGAACGACGAGGCGCTGATGAACGACTCGGTCGAGAGCGACGCCTTGGTGATGCCGAGCAGCATCGGCTCGGCCACGGCGGGCTGACCGCCGCGCTCCATGACGCGCGCGTTCTCGCGCTCGAACACGTATTTTTCGACCTGCTCGTCCACGAGGAAGTTCGTGTCGCCGACCTCCTTGATGCGCACGCGCCGGAGCATCTGGCGGACGATGACCTCGATGTGCTTGTCGTTGATGCCGACACCCTGCAGGCGATAAACCTGCTGGATTTCGTTCACGAGCCAAGCCGCGAGCTCCTTCTCGCCCTTCACGCGCAAGATGTCGTGCGGGTTCGCCGGACCGTCCTGCAGCGGATCGCCCGCCCGCACGTGATCGCCCGGCTGCACCTGGATGTGCTTGCCCTTGGGGATCAGGTACTCGCGCGCCTGATCGTTCAGGGGCTGGCCGTCGATGCCGTACGGCGTGATCATCACCTTGCGCTTGCCCTTCGTGTCCTTGCCGAAGGAGACCACGCCGTCGATCTCGCTGATGATGGCGTGATCCTTGGGCTTGCGAGCCTCGAACAGCTCGGCGACGCGCGGCAGACCGCCCGTGATGTCCTGCACCTTCGTGGTGTCGCGCGGAATCTTCGCGATCGCCTCGCCGGGGGTGATGTGCTCGCCCTCGACGGCGACGATGTTCGCACCGACCGGGAGCAGGTAGCGAGCGTCGAGGTCCGTGCCCGGGATCTTCATCGGCTCGCCCGTCTCCGGGTCGATGATGGTGATCCGCGGGCGCAGATCCGCCGCGCGCGACTCGATCACGATCTTGCGGGAGAGGCCGGTGACCTCGTCCACCTTCTCGATGGCCGTCACGCCTTCGACCAGATCCGCGTACTGCACGATGCCGCCCACCTCGGTGAGGATGGGAGACGCGAACGGATCCCACTCGGCGGCGATCTGACCGGCGCCGACGCGCGCTCCGTCCTCGACCTTGAGCACCGCGCCGTACACGAGCCGGTGATGCTCGCGCTCGCGGCCCGTGTCGTCCATCACCACGAGCTCGCCGTGGCGGTTCATCACCACGACGGAGCCGTCGCGCTTGCGCACGGTCTGCGTGTTGCGCAGACGTACGGTGCCTTCGGTGCGGGTCTCGAGCGCGCTCTGCTCGATCTTGCCGCGCGCCGCCGCGCCACCGATGTGGAAGGTCCGCATCGTGAGCTGCGTGCCGGGCTCGCCGATCGACTGCGCCGCGATGATGCCGATGGCCTCACCGATGTTGACGCGGTACCCGCGGGCCAGGTCGCGCCCGTAGCACATCGCGCAGACGCCACGCCGCGTCTGGCAGGTGAGCACGGAGCGGATGACGACCTCCTCGATACCGGCTTCTTCGATCGCCGCGACCTTGTCCTCGTCGAGCTCGGTGTTCGCCTCGACGATGACCTCGCCCGTCAGCGGATCGACCACGTCCTCGAGCGCGACGCGCCCCAGGATGCGCTCGCCGAGCGGCTGGATGACCTCGCCCGCTTCCTCGAGCTTGGTCACGCGGATGCCGTCGAGAGTGCCGCAGTCGAACTCGGCGACCACCGCGTCCTGCGCGACGTCCACGAGACGGCGCGTGAGGTAACCGGAGTTCGCCGTCTTGAGCGCGGTGTCCGCCAGGCCCTTGCGCGCGCCGTGCGTCGAGATGAAGTACTGCAGCACGCTGAGACCCTCGCGGAAGTTCGCGGTGATCGGCGTCTCGATGATCTCGCCCGACGGCTTCGCCATCAGGCCGCGCATGGCCGCGAGCTGCCGCATCTGCTGCGGCGAGCCGCGCGCGCCGGAGTCGGCCATGATGTAAATCGGGTTGAAGCTCGATTCCTCGGCGCGCTCGCCGGTCTCCGGATCGACGATGACTTCGCGGCCGATGCCGCTCATCATCTCCTCGGCGACCCGATCGGCGACGCCCGCCCAGATGTCGACCACCTTGTTGTAGCGCTCGCCGTCGGTGATCAGCCCTTCCTGGTACTGATCGACCACGCGCTCGAGCTCCTTCTGCGCCGCCTCGACGAGGTCCTTCTTCTTCGGCGGGATGACCATGTCATCCATGCACACGGACACGCCGGCGCTGGTCGCGAAGTTGAAGCCGAGCGTCCGCAAGCGGTCGGCGAGGAGCACGGTCTCCTTGTTCTTGTGCTTGCGGTAGCAGACGTCGATCAGCGCGCTCAACGCCTTCTTGTTGAGCACCTTGTTGACGTACTCGAACGGCACGCCCGGCGGCAACTTCCCGCGGATCACACGC
>QGUH01000858.1 GCA_003242355.1 Pseudomonadota bacterium | reverse complement strand
CGGTGCCCGCGGGGGGAATTCAAACGGGGGTGGGGGCAGGGGCGGGGCCGAGCACGGGGGGCTCCCACGCGCCTGGGGGGGGCGCCTCGGTCCGGCGAACGCGCGCTGCCCATGGGCCGACGTCGAGTCCAGGAGCGCCGAGGTCGAGGAGGAGCGGGCGGGCATCGTGCAGGAACGTGAACACGCGCCGTGGTCCTTCGACGGTGATCACGTCGAGGTCGGGCACGCGACGCCCGAGCAGGGGGTGTCCCTCTCCGAGGTCGTACTGGACGTCGAGGCCGGAGAGCAGCGCGGCGCAGTGCTTTCGCGCCGCGTCGTTCCGGAACACCTCGGAGAGGAGCTCACGCAGAGCGCCGGTGCGCTCATCGCCGCGGCTGAGCGCGGTGATCGCCATGGTGGTGCGGAGCACGCGCGCTCCGACCGGGTGTTGCTCGGCGTGGTAGGTGTCGAGCAGGCGATCGTCCGAAATTCCGTTCACGACCTGAGCGAGCTTCCATCCCAGGTTCACCGCGTCCTGAAGACCGAGGTTCAGGCCCTGTCCGCCGTTCGGGGAATGCACGTGCGCCGCGTCGCCCGCGAGGAACACGCGCCGATCGCGGTAAGTGGCTGCTTGCCGCGTCATGTCGCTGAATCGGGAGAGCCAGGTAACGTCGTGAACCCCGAAATCCGTTCCGTAGAGGCCGACGAGCGACTCGCGCAGCTCGTCGAGCGTCGGCTCGTCACCGCGCCGAACCTGCTCTTCGCGCAACACGATCCGCGCGCGATTGCCGTCGCCCATTTTGCCGAGGCCGTAGTTGCCTTTCGCGTCGCGGCGGAGCCCCCACGGCGGTTCTTCGGCAACCGACGCTTCCGCGATCAAGTAGCTCGTCGACGCGTCCCATCCAGGAAAGGCGATCCCCGCCTGCTTGCGGATCAGGCTGCGCCCCCCATCGCAGCCCACGAGGTAGCGGGCCCGAAGCGACCGACCATCGGAGAGCGCGACGTCGACACCGCTCTCGTCTTGCGAGAAGCCCGTCACCGCGCGCCCACGAAGGATTGGCACCGCGAGCTCGGCAACCCAGTCGGCGAGAATCCGTTCGATGCGGTTCTGCGCGAGGATGAGCCAATGGTTGTGGCGAGTCGGAAAGTCGCTGATATCGAGCGGAATCTCCGGGAGCGAGGCGAGCTGAGCCGTTTGCCCTTGCGACAGGAAGCGCTCCGCGATGCCCCGCTGGTCGAGCACTTCGAGCGCGCGCGCATGCAAGCCGCCCGCGCGCATCCCGGCGAGCTCTTGATTTTCGCGCCGCTCGACGACGACCACGTCGACGCCGGCGAGCGCAAGCTCGCCCGCCAGCATCAAGCCCGTCGGTCCGCCTCCGGCGATCACCACTGCCGCGTTCGTTTCGACCCCGCTGCGTCCGGATCCTTCGCGCATCTTCGAACCTCCGCGTTCATCGCCTTTCGCGTGAGGCCGAGCACTGTGCGGCACGACCTGGGGCTTGCGGCAAGCCCCCACTTCTGGCATACAACGGACGTGGCGAGGGGGAGAGGAGCTCTCTATCCTCGGTTTCGTTCGCGGCTTTCGCGCAAACGGCGCCGCGCGCATTTCGGGGGATGGTCGCGAACGAAGCGAATTTCCAGATGAATTTGCTCGGCGGCTGCTGCGTCGGCGCCGCTACGATGCGCTCGCTCTGGCGCGCAGCGCTATCGGCGAGCACGACGGCGTGAGCAGAAGCAAGCGGCGGTACGTGCCGTCTCGGAGCCTCGATTTCGCGAAGCGCTCGACGGGGGCGCGGAGAGCCGCGATCTCGCGAAGCGCTCAACGGGGCGCGCGGATGCGGCGCGCGCGCACCGCATCCGCGCCACCGAGGTCTTCGAGGATGCGTGCGAGGAGGGACTTCGCCCGTTCGATGGTGGCAGGGCCGTGGCGTTTGCGGAGTCGTTGCTCGAGGGTCCCACGAATCGCGCGCGCGCGTTCGATGCTCGACAGGCCTCGCTTCGAGAGCCGCACGGTGCGCGCGCGCCGATCGTGCGATGGCGCGTCCTCGAGGTAGCCGAGCGCGACGAGCTCGGCCACGGCCTTCGAGGCAGCCTGTTGGCTGACGTCGAGGCGACGAGCGAGGTCGGTCACGGTGCGCGGACCGCCGATGAGGTGCTGAAAGACGTACCCGTGCGCGTGGCGGAGGTTTCGATGGCCCGCTCGGTGGAGCGCTTCGAGCACGAGGTCGTTGAGGCGCATGCCGACGAACAGGCACAGGTAGCCGAGGTCGAGGTCCCGAGGCTCGACGGAGGCGTCTTGGGAGTTCTTCACGCCCTCTTCTTGATCCACAACCATGGTTGTGTAAAGCTCGAAGGCAATCGAAAGGACGCGAACATGAGCAATCTGGAGCGAGCAAAGGCCTTTTTGCGAGCGATCGAGGCGCGCGAAGACATCACGCCCTTTCTCGCTCCGGACATCGTGCAGCGAGAGTTTCCGAACCGGCTCGTGCCGAACGGCGCGACGCGCGACCTTTCGGCCCTGCTCGACGCGAACGAACGCGGGCGGCGCGTCGTGACGAGCGAGCGCTACGAGGTGCTCGGGGCGCTGGAAAGCGGGGACGAGGTCGCGCTCGAGGTGCGATGGACGGCGACGCTCGGAGTGCCGCTCGGCGCGGTCCCCGCCGGGGGCACGCTGCAGGCACACTTCGGGGTGTTCATGTCGTTCCGCGATGGGCGCATCG
>QGUH01000857.1 GCA_003242355.1 Pseudomonadota bacterium | reverse complement strand
CGGGGGGGAGGGGGGATCGCCCTCCGGGATGGGGGGGACGTTGCGTGGGGGGGGAGGGGGCGAAACCGGCGGCGGCGGAGGCGCAGGCGGCGCTGCAGAAGCAGGAGCCGCCGGGATGGGCGCCGAAGCGGGCGCGGGCGGCGCCGGGGACGCGGGTGCAGCGGGCGCGGGCGGTGACGACGGCGCGGCGCTCGTGCCCGAGCTGCGTCCGATTTCCGCGGAGCGCGTCGACCAGCTCACCGTGCCGGATGGGTTCAGCGTGTCGGTGTTCGCCCAAAATCTCGGGATGGCGCGCATGCTCGCGACGTACGGGGATTTCGTCTACGTGACGCGCCCGACACCCGGCGACGTGCTGCGCCTCGAAGACACGAACGGCGATGGCGTCGCCGACTCGCGCGTGACCGTGGCGGCAGATCTGCCGCTCGTGCACGGAATCGCGTTCCTGGACTCGGACGTGTACCTGGTGACCGAGAACGTCGTGTATCGAGGCACCGTCGACGACGACGGCAACTTCTCCGAGCTTACGCCCATCATCGACGACCTTCCGGATGGCGGACTGCACCCCCTGAGAACGATCGGAATCGGCCCCGATGAGCGGCTGTACGTCGCCGTGGGGAGCAATTGCGACGCATGCGTGCAGAACGATTCGGAGCAAGCAACGATTCTCCGGGCACCGCTCGATGGTGCGACGCGGACCATCTTCGCGAGCGGGCTCCGCAACACGCTCGGCTTCGATTGGCATCCGGACACGGGCGAGCTGTGGGGCATGGACAATGGCACCGACTCCCTCGCCAATGCTCCGGACGAGCTGAACCACATCGAAGAGGGGAACGCGTACGGGTGGCCGTATTGCTTCGGCGATCGCCTGGTGGATCCGCAAGTGCCCAATCCGCCTGGAACGACGAAGCTGGCCTACTGTGCCATGACCACGCCCCCCGTCTTGGAGACCGAGCCGCACAGCGTCCCCACCGCGCTCGTGTTCTACACGGGTGACAGTTTCCCGGAGGATTACCGAGGGGATGCGTTCGCGACGCTCCACGGCTCGACGGATCGGGTTCCGCCATCCGGGTTCGAGGTGATCCGGATCCGCTTCGAGGACGGACAGCCCGTGGCGATCGAGCCGTTCGTGAGCGGCTTCGTCATCGAGCAGGGCCAGGCGCAGTTCGGGCGCCCCACGGGCCTCACCGTCGCTTCGGACGGCGCGCTTCTGTTCTCGGACGACGCGAACGGCGCGATCTATCGCGTCACGTACGCGCCCTGACCTCGCTCGCCCTCGCTGCGCTCGACTCGCGTGGAGCGCGCTCGGTCGACGCTCCACGCGATGTCCCGCGGCCGGCGAACGCCGAGGCGACCGCGTGCCCGCGGCCAGCGAACGCCGAGGCGACCGCGTGCCCGCGGCCCCAGCGAGCGCGTGCCGGTGCGCGAGATTCGCCGCACCGTGCGGGCACGCCTACGCTGATTTTGCCCAGCTCAGCGTCTCGGCGATGCCCGTGCGGTAGTCGGTCGGTGCGAGGCCGAGCCGCGACTCGATCTTGGCGCTGGCGAACACGTAGTCGTGCTCGAACTGGTACATCATCTCGTCGTTCTCTCGCACGACGGGCACGAACCAGCCCATCACGCGCAGCATCCAGCGCGGTGCGACCTGGACGGAATAGGGTTTCCCGGCGAGCTCGCACGCGAGGCGAACGAGCTGCTCGCCGCTCATGGGCTCCTTGCTCGTCGGCAGGTGCCACGTTTCGCCGAAAGCCGTCGGAGTCTGCCCGAGCACGGCGACGGCCCGGCCCGCGTCCGGCGTGTACGTGAACGAGTGCCGGGCATCCAAGCGCCCGATCCACTGCGGATTCTGCCCTCGAGCGAGGCGCCGAAACACGATCGAATGCGTCAAGCTCTGCACGGCGCGTGGGCCGTAAAAGTCCGCCGCTCGCGCGATGAGCGCCTCGATTTCTCGGGCCCGCATGGCGTCGAGCAGCAGCGTCGCGATCCGGGCGCGGACCTCCCCTTTGCGGCTGCAGGGGTTGAACGGAGTCTCCTCCGTCATCGGTCCTTCGACACGACCATAGGCGTAGACGTTGTCGAAGAAGACGAGCCGCGCGCGATGTTTGCGACACGCCTCGATCACGTTGCTCATGACGCGTGGCCACTGCTCTTCCCACGCGCGCGCGTCGTATTTCAGACCCGCGACGAGGTACGCCGTTTCACTCCCCGCGACGGCCCGATCCGTCGCCCGAGCATCGAGGAGATCGGCCACGACGAGCTCGTCCGAATCGTTCACCCGCCGCGGGTGACGGCTCACCTGGCGAACCCTTCGCCCCCGTCGCGAAAGCTCCCGAGAGATTTCGAAACCGACGACGCCGTTCGCGCCCAAGATCGTGTGCATGAGTTTCTCCGGCGGGAGGATAGACGCTCCCCCGGGGCGGAAGCTCCGCATCGTGGGGCTTCCGTCGTTCGGCTCACGACCGGTCGGATGGCGCGGACGCCCCCCCTTTGCCCTCTGCGACCAGCCAGCGGGACGGCGCCGCGAGCCCTGCCGTTTGATAGGCGCGGAAAGCCGCCACGGCGCGACGGAAGGGGCGCTCGTCCGCGCAGGACTCGAGCAGGGTGCCGAGCATGCGCCGGGTGTTGTCGAAGATCTGCTCGAGCACGAGGCGCGCCTCGCGCGAAATCCGCACGCCCGGATGCGCCCTGCGGATCTCCGCCAGGCTG
>QGUH01000856.1 GCA_003242355.1 Pseudomonadota bacterium | reverse complement strand
ATCTCGACGAGCTCTTCCAGCGAGCCGTGGAGATCGCCCGCGAAACGTTCGGCGTCGAGATGGGCAGGTTGCTCGAGCTCTTGCCCGGTGGAGAAGGGCTCGCGCTACGCGCCGGGGTCGGTCTCGAGGGGGAGGTCGACGCGACGATCGTGGGGGCGGGGCGCCGTTCGCTCGCCGGATACACGCTGCTCACCGGAGAGCCGGTCCTCGTCGAGGACTTGCGCCGAGAAACCCGGTTCGCGCCGTCGCCCCTGCTCGTCAAGCGCGGCATCCTTTCCGCGCTGACGGTCGTGATCTGGCCCCACGGGCACGAGAAGCCACCCTACGGCGTGCTCGAGGTGGACGCGCGGGCGCGCGGACGGTTCTCACGCGACGACATCAGCTTTCTCCAGGCGATCGCCAACGTGCTCGCGGCGGCCATCGAGCGCGACGAGCTCGAGCGCGAACGCCGCGAGCTGTTCGCACGCCTCGAGGAAACGACGCAGAGCCTCGATACGATCGTGCGGGGGTCGCCGCTCGCCATCATCGCCGTCGACGTCGCAGGACGCGTCCGTTCCTGGAATCCGGCGGCCGAGCGTTTGTTCGGTTGGAGAGAGGCGGAGGTGATCGATCGTCCGCTGCCTCTGATATCCAACACCGACGATCGCGAGACTCTCGCTGCTCGGCTCGCCGAGCTCTCGAGGAGCGGCGCCGCGGTGAGCCTCGAGCTCAAAGGGCTGCGCAAGGACGGGAGCGCCGTCGCCATCAGCCTGTGGGCCGCTCCGCGGCGCGATCCGCGCGGCTCGGTGACGGGAACGCTCGTGGTCGCCGCCGATGTCACCGAGGCGAAGGAAGCGCGCGAACGGCTCGAGCGGGCGTATCGCGAAACGCAAGCAGCCGTCCGCACTCGAGAAGACGTGCTCGCCATCGTGTCGCACGACCTCAGAAACCCGCTCGGCGCCATCACCGTGAGCACGGCGCTGCTCGAACGAAGGCTCGCCGACGATACGGTTTCCCAAAACAAGCTCGACATCATCCACAAGTCGGCCATGCGGATGGAACGGCTCATCGCCGATCTCGTGGACATGGCGAGCATCCAAGCGGGGCGCCTTTCACTGGAACGGCAGCCGCACGACGCCGGTTTGCTCGTCGGCGAAGCCGTTCTCTTGCACGAGCCACTCGCCGCGGAGCGGGCGATTCGGCTCGCGGAGCGACTCGAGCTGCCCGAGGGCACCCAGGTCTTCTGTGATCGAGGGCGGTTGCTCCAAGTGTTCTCGAATCTGATTGGGAATGCGGTGAAGTTCTGTAATCCCGGGGATTGCGTGGAGGTGCGGGCGGCGCTCGAGGGCGGCGCGGTGCGGTTCTCCGTCGACGACACCGGGCCGGGCATCCCGCCCGATCAAGCGCCGCACATCTTCGAGCCGTACTGGAGCGGAGTCCGCAAGCACGGCGGCACGGGTCTCGGCCTGTTCATCGCTCGAGGCATCATCGAGGCGCACGGGGGCAAGATCGGGCTCCAAAGCCGTGTGGGTGGTGGCACCACGTTCACCTTCACGGTCCCGGTTGCCGGGAGCTGATCGCACGGAGTCGCGTTCGGCAGGTCCGTGGGCCGGCGCGCTCGGTTGGATTTGGTCGTTGCGAGGGCGATGGGGTGGCGGTATCCGCCGGAAGCCGGGTCGCGGGCGCCGGTTCGAAGCTCCGTCCGGCGATCCCCACGCACATGAAGAAGAACTACGTCCTCGACACCAATGTCCTGCTCCACGACCCGCACGCCATCTACAAGTTCGAGGACAACGACCTGATTCTCCCGATCTACGTGATCGAGGAGATCGATCAGTTCAAGCGTGAGTCGACCGAGCGCGGGCGCAACGCGCGCACCATCACGCGGCTGCTCGACGAAGAACGCGCCAAGAACGGCTCGCTCGCCCAGGGCGTTCCCATCGGCGACGGCGGAACGCTGCGCGTCCACGTCCCCGCGAAGCGCCCGCGGCTCGAGATCGCGCTGAACCCCCACTCGGGCGATCACGCCGTTCTGCAGACGGCGATCGAGCTGCGCGATGCTTTCCCGGACACGCCCACGATCTTCGTCACCATGGACGTGAACCTGCGCATCCGCGCCGATGCGCTCGGGCTCACCACCGAGTCGTACGAGAACCAGTCCGTGGACGCCGATCGTCTCGAGACGGGCATCGTCGAGCTTACGACCACGGCGGCAGAGCTCGACGCCTTCTTCGAGAAGGGCGCGTTTCGCCCGTCACCCGAGGAGAAGCTCTACGCCAACGTCAGCGTCATCTTGCGCGACGATTCGCCGAAGCCGCGGAGCGGGCTCGGCCGTTACCACGCGGAATCCGGCGAGATCCGGGCTCTGCGCGTGCCGCGCGAGGGGGTCGTCTCCATCCGCCCACGCAACAAGGAGCAGAGCTTCGCGCTCGACCTCTTGCTCGACGACAGCGTTCGGCTGGTTTCGATCATGGGCAAGGCCGGTACGGGCAAGACCTTGCTCGCGCTCGCCGCAGGTCTGAAGCGCACCGTCGAGGACGGGGCGTACGCGCGGCTGCTCGTCAGTCGCCCGGTGATGCCGCTCGGCCGCGATCTCGGCTTTCTGCCGGGAGACGTGAACGAGAAGCTCAATCCGTGGATGCAGCCCATCTACGACAATCTCGAGTTCTTGCTGGCCGCGGGCGGCGGAAAGCGTCGCGGCATCCGCGGCTACGACGAGCTGTTCACGAG
>QGUH01000855.1 GCA_003242355.1 Pseudomonadota bacterium | reverse complement strand
CGGGAAAAGGGGGGGAGCAACCGGGCGCGCATCCCCCCGGGCTCACCCCTCCGCCCGTTTGGGAAGACCGGCCCCGGCCTGGTCAAGGTGACGCGCCGCGCCGCATGGCCGGTTTTCCGTACTCTCAGTCCACTTCGCCGAGCTCGGCCAGGTAGGCGACGGTGGCGATGTTCCCGCCAATCACACCGAGCGGCGTCCACGGCGGATTGACGGTACCGAGGCGCGAGCCGTTCTCGATGACGACGTAGTACTGCCCCGGCGGCAGGCGCAGCACGTCCTGACGTTCGGGACCGGACGGAACGACCCACGTGGAAACCGGAGGTGAAGGGGGTGGCCCGAGCGGTGTCCCGAGCTCGAGGCCTTTCCGCCAGACGTCTCCGGAGCTGCGCGGCACGACGAACGCATCCACGGCCGGCCCCGTGACGCGCAGGCGGAGAAAGAGCGCTTGGTCGTCGTCCACCACCTCGAACGGGCCGAGGAAATCGACCTGGCCGCTCTTGATCTCGGTGATCTCGTTCGCGAACACGTAGCGGTCCGCGCCGCGAACGAAGGGGCTCTTCGGCCGTTGCGGAGGCGAGAGCCGCCCGAGCGCGAACTCGTCACCGTCGTCTCCGTGGATGACGGTGAAACCGGTCGCGAGCTGGCTGTTCATCAGCTGCGCGCCGAACGTGTTCAACAAGTAGCCGGCCGGGCCCTGCGCCGCGAAGTTCGCGAGGGAGTACTCGATCGCGGTCATCTGGAACTCGGGACCGCGCAGGACACGGGCGGGGACGGCCCAGACGTAAACCGCATCCTCCGCCATGTAGAAGTCCATGCGGTAGTCGATGGCCGCGCCGGCACGGAAGCCGACGCGGCCCGCCACGGGCGTCCACGCGTAGCCGGTTCCGGTGAAGTCGAGGGTGATGGTCTGCGTCGCCTGATTGACGGTCGTGACGCATCCGTCCGGAAAGAACCGACCGATGGTGTTGCCTTCGGTCGCGAGCTTCAGCGACGCGCTGCGCTTGAGCATCTCGGGGCAGAGCCGGCCGGCGCCGAAGTTGGAGAACAACCACCACCGAAGGGACGGGCTCGCATTGACCGTGCCGCGAAGCAGGCCACAGCCGAGCGCCAGCAGGGCCGAGACGACGAGGCACGCGAGCGCCGCGAAACGGGCGAGGCGGCGGCGAGCGCCCGAAGCGCTCGGGGCCGAGCGACGACCGGAACCTGGACGCGCCACTTCGGGCGGATGGTGCAGAGTCAACGCGCAAACCTCAACGGAAAAGCGCGCGCCGCGCGACCGCGGCGAGGGCAGAAACGAGCCCTGGATCCGTGTTGAGCGCCGGGACTCGGACGAAAGCGAGCCCCAGGGCCTCGGCCACGGTCCGTGCTTCGACGTCGAGGTCGTAGAGGGTCTCTACGTGGTCCGACAGAAAGCCGATCGGCGCGACGACGACTCGCCGCGTCCCCTCCGCCGCGGCACGCTCGAGCTCCGAGCGCAAGTCGGGGCCGAGCCACTGTCCACCGCTGAGCCCTTGACTCTGGTAGGCGATTCGAACCGGGAAGCCGAGCGCGCTCTCGAGAGCACGCGCGCTCGCCTCGAACTGGGTCTGATACGGATCGCCCGCGGCGATGGCGCTCGTGGGAAGGCTGTGCCCCGTGAGCAAGAGCACCGTCCGATCGCCGCTCGCGAGATGGGGAGCAATCCGCTGCGCGTGGGCTGCGACGAGCTCGGGCGCGGTGCCCCACGGCTCGACCGCAACGAGCTCGAGGCCGGGCAGCGTGCGCTCGTCGAGCGCCTGACGCGCGGCCTGCAGGTAGACGTGAACGCTGAACGGCGCGAGCGGGAGCACGCACAGCGTCCGCAAGCCACGGGCAAAGGCCGCTTCGAGGGCCGAGCCGAGCTCTGGCCGCCCGAGGCGCGTGCCGACGAGCACCGGCAGGCCCAGCGCGGCCTCGAGGGCCGCCGCCTGCGCTTTCGTGATGCGCAGGTGGGGCGAGCCGCCAATCACCACGTAGCGCCGACGCACTTCCTCGACGAGCTCCGGCGGCGGGGTTCTGCCGTGCCGAATCCGCGCGAGAAACTGCGGCAACTCGTCGAGGTCCTCGATCGATCCGTGAGCCGTGAGCAGGACGCCTACGTTCCCGTTCATCGCACGGAGTATCTCCGACTTTGGCGAGGATCGATACCGAATCGCGCGCGCAAAGCACCGCTCCCGGGGCTCCGCGCTCGTACCGGCCCGGTCAGTCCGGCAACAGGTACGGGTAACGGAAGTCGCGCGGTGGCTGCAGGTTCTCCTTGATCACGCGCGGTGAGCTCCACCGGAGGATGTTCCACGCGGAACCGGCCTTGTCGTTGGTCCCCGAGAGGCGCGACCCGCCGAACGGTTGCTGGCCCACGACCGCGCCCGTCGGCTTGTCGTTGATGTAGAAGTTGCCGGCGGCGAAGCGGAGCCGCTTCGAGGCAAGCTCGATGGCTTCGCGCTCCCGAGCGAACACGGCGCCGGTAAGCGCGTAGGGCGTCGAGCCGTCGCACAAGGCGAGCACGTCCTCGAATCGGTCGTCGTCGTACGTGAACCATGCGAGCACCGGCCCGAAAATCTCCTCGACCATCAGAGGATGGCGGGGATCGAGCACCTCGATCACGGTCGGCTGGACGAAAAAGCCCTCGGCATCGTTCGCCTCTCCACCACTGATGAACCGACACTCGGGATCGCGCCGGGCACGCTCGATGTATCCC
>QGUH01000854.1 GCA_003242355.1 Pseudomonadota bacterium | reverse complement strand
CGGTGCCGCAACGAGGCGCGCTGCCACGGACGCTCGCGCCCGTGCTGGTCTCATCGAGTCCTTATCGGTTCGCGTCGTCCGCGAATGGCGCTCTGCACGCCTGGTACACGCGTTGCTCGCTGCTCCGCACCCCCCGTGCGCGCTCCAGGGCTCACGCTGCGGGCTCCATGCGCTGCGCCCGCGCGAATTGTCGCGCGTCGCGGCGCCACCCTCTGGGCGCGGCATCGGTGGCGTGATCAGCGAAAGGAAAACCACACATGGAATTCAACATGGGAACCGAACAGACGACGGGCAGGGAAGGCCGCATCGCCAAGGCGATCGAGAAGAGGACCACGAAGCTCCCGTCGGATCTCTTCTTGTGGGCGGCGGGTGGCGCGGTCGCCCTCTCGCTCGCAGTGCAGTCGATGCAGTCCAAGCCGACGCTGTCGCGCATGGGAATGCCGTCGCGTCAGGGCCAGCTCGCTCTGTTCATCGGGCAGTGGGTGCCGACGCTGCTCCTGCTCGGCCTGTACAACAAGATCGTCAAACTCGCGGGCTCCGAGCGCTGAGCCTTACGTTCGAGCCTTCGCCGGCGCTCGTTCCCGAGCGCCGGTTCATCGGGAGCTCCGCTCCGACGGGACGGATGGGGCGGAGCGGAGCCCCGGTGAGAAGCGCTCGTGTGTGCGCCAAAACCGCGGGCGCGAATGTTGCAGTCACTCGGCGGCATGGAACTCTATGCCGAAGCCAGGGCGCAGAACGCGCGGTTGCTGCGCCTCCTGACGGTGCTCGAAGATACGATTCGCACGCACCCCGATGAGCGCCGGGCGTTGCTCGACAAAGCGGGCATGGAGCTCCAAGCGAGCGTTCACCTCCGCCGGGAGCACCTCTACCCGCTGATTGCCCGATACGACGGGCTCGACGCCTTGACGCAAGCGCTCGAGAGAGAGCGCGGCGAGATGCTGCGCACGTTCGAGCGGCTCCGCCAGATCCCGCCGGACGGCTCCGAATTCCAGCTCCTCATCGAGCTCGTGAACGGGCAGGCGCGTGCGCTCGCGGAGCGCGAAGAACGCGAGCTCTTCCCGCTTGCTGCGCACGCCGTTCCCCCCGAGCAAGCCGCCCGAGTCGCTCAGGCACACCTCGAAAACTGCGCCTGAGCTGGGCACGCTGCTCCGCTGCCGGAGGCTCAGGCGAGGTTCGCGGGCGGCGCGAGCGCGTTATGCGCCCTTGGGCGCTGCGATCAGCGCTCGGCGCGCTGCGCGCCGTGATTCGTGGAGCCGAGGGGGATCGAACCCCTGACCTCATGACTGCCAGTCATGCGCTCTCCCAGCTGAGCTACGGCCCCGGGAAGCGGGCGGACCCTGCCACGAAATGTCCGGGCTGGCGAGAGAAAATGTGTCGCTCCCGTTCGGGCCGCGCTTCGGCCCGCTGGGAGGCCAACCCCGCCGAATCACTCCGCTTTGCTCGGACGCGCCTCTCCGGCGCCCTCCGCTGGCTTCTTGGGCTCACGGCGGTGGGCCGGTGCTTCTCCGGGCTCCGTCGGAGCCGACGGGCGCTGGCGCAGCCGCTGCAACACGGGTGCGAGGGCCGACGGCGCCGGGCGCGCGCGGACCGGTTGCGCTTCCGCCCGGCCGGCGTCGCGCGCCGCTTCCCTACGCTCCTCCGTGTCGGAGGGCGTGGGTGCAGCGGCTTCCGCGGCGACCTCGGGCTGTACCGTCTCCTCTGCGCTCCCAGAATCGGTGACCAGGTAGACGAGCAGCGCGACCAGGAACAGCGCGCCCCCGAGCAGGGGCAGCCAGGCCGGTGACTCGGGCTCGTCTGGCGGCGGTTCCGCCGCATGCTCGCTGTGTTCGTCGATGTCGTCGTGACTCGGCGCGTGGCCCTCGGCGCTCATGGAGGCGCCTTATCCCGCGGTTTCCGGGGCGAGGCAAGTCCCGCTCCGTTCGGCGATCGTTGGCTTGACCCTGTGAACGGCACCGCCGTAGGCTGGCAATTCGAACCGGTCGTGGCCCGATCGGGGCGTACCGATGGCTCAGCCCCAGCAGCGCTACAAGGTAATCGAGAAGATCGCGTCCGGTGGTATGGCGGAGGTTTTTCGAGCCGAGAGCGCCGGGCTCGAAGGCTTCAAGAAGACCGTCGCGATCAAGCGCGTCCTCCCGCATCTCTCGGAAAAGAAGCAGTTCATGGGGATGTTCCTGGACGAGGCGCGCCTGTCTGCGCACCTCTCCCACTCGAACTGCGTTCAGGTCTTCGACATCGGGGTCGGCGACAACACCTACTTCATCGTCATGGAGTACGTGGACGGCTCCGACCTCAAGGCGCTCATCGAGCACCGAAAGCGCCTGGGACAGCCGTTCCCCATCGAAGAAGCGTGCCTCATCTGCGTCCGCATCTGCGAGGGCCTCGCGTACGCGCACGAGCTCAAGGACGGTAAGGGGCGGAGCCTCGGCATCGTCCACCGCGACATGTCGCCGCCCAACGTGCTCATCACGCGGTACGGCGAGGTCAAGATCGTGGATTTCGGGCTCGCCAAGGCGAACAGCCAACTCGAGCACAGCGAGCCCGGAATCATCAAAGGCAAGTTCAGCTATCTCTCGCCGGAGGCCGCTCAAGGGCTCGCCGTGGATGCGCGCACCGACATCTTCGCGGTCGGCATCATCCTCTGGGAGCTCCTCGCCGGTCGGCGCCTGTTTTTGGGCGAGAGCGACTACGAGACCGTTCGCATGGTGCAGCAGGCGAA
>QGUH01000046.1 GCA_003242355.1 Pseudomonadota bacterium | reverse complement strand
GGCGTGGCTCGCGAGCGAGCCGCGCCCGCGGACCCCGACCGCGGACGAAGAGTGGCTGCTCGTCGGCAGTGCCGCATCGTTCTCGGACCGCCTGGCGCGAGAGCTCGTGCGTCTCGGTGCGCGCGCCGAGGTCGTTTCCGAGCTGCCGGCGGCGCCGGGGCCAAACGTGCGGCTCGTCTTCGCGGCGGCTCCGACCGCCGCAGACCCTACGGGGATTTCGGCCGTTCAAGACCTCGTGCGCACGATCCAGTCACTCGTGGGGGAGCCGCGCGCGCTCTACGTCGTGACCTTCGGAGCGCAGCGTGTGCTGGCAGAGGACCGTCCCGTTCCGGCGCAGAGCGCCCTCTCGGGCGTTGGGCGCGTTCTGATGACGGAGCGGCCCGAGCTCGAGTGCCACATCGTGGATCTGTCCCGCGCACCAGAGCAAGACGTCGCCTTCGTGGCGGAGCTCCTGCACGGAGCGGACCTCGAAGAGGAGATCGCCGTTCGGGCGCGCGGGCTCCACGTGCGGCGCCTCGAGCGCTGGGCGCCCCCTGCTGCGCCGACGACGCGCGACACGGCTCCGACGGCGCCGGAACCGAGCGCGCGCGCCACCGCATACCTGCGCGCCTGGCATGCGATCACGCGTGTCGCCCAGCTCCGAGCGGGAGCGTGCATCCTGGTGCACGGTGCCGGGACGGAGCTCGGCCGCGCGTGTGTCGACGTCGCCCGGCTGCACGGCGTGCGCGTCGTGGCGACCGCCGGCGATGCGGTCGATCGCGAAGCATTGCTGGAGCTCGGCGCCGAGCTCGCCTTGTCGGACGAAACGCTCGACTTCGTCGACGACGTCGAACACACGCTCGGGCGCTCGAGCCTCGACGCCGTGCTCGCCGTCACCGGCGACAGCGCGGCGCTCGCGGCGGTCGGGTTGCTCAAGCCCCATGGTCGCCTCGTGAGCCTGTGCCCCCCCGAGCACCCCGCGCGCTTCTCGCTCGGCGCCGCGACGTGCGCCATCGCGCTGATGGTGATCGATTTCGAGCGCTTCACGAAGAGCGAGCCCGACGAGTTCGAACGCCTGCGCCGCGAGCTGCTCGTGGCCGCCGAAGGGGGAGCGCTGCGCCTCTCGACGGCGGCGGCCAACGAGCTCGCGGCGTCGCCCGAGCGCGAAGCGCCCAATGCGCAGCCTGCGCCTGCCGCAGGCTCTGAGCCCGGAGCCGCGGCGAGCGATTCCACGGCGACTCCGGATTTCGGTGGCCGTCCGTTCGCCGAAAATCGCACGTACCTGGTCACGGGCGGTTTGGGTGGATTCGGCCTGGCGACGGCCGAGTGGCTCGTGGAGCGGGGAGCACGGACGCTCGTGCTCGCGAGTCGCCGCGGGACGCCGGACGACGACGCACGGGCGCGCATCGAGCGCCTCCGAGCGGCCGGCGCACGAGTCGAGTGCCGTGCGCTCGACGTCACCGATGCGGGCTCCATCGATGCGCTGCTCGCCTTCGTGGCGGCCGAGCTTCCGCCGCTCGGTGGGATCGTGCACTCGGCCATGGTGCTCGACGATCGGGCGATCGCACGCCTCTCGGATGGGGCCCTCGAGCGGGTGATGCTGCCGAAAGCGTTCGGCGCTTTCCTGTTGCACGAGAAGACTAAGCATCTCGATCTCGACTGCTTCGTGCTCTACTCGTCGATTTCGGCGCAAATCGGAAACCCCAACCAGGCGGCGTACGCCGCGGCGAACGCGTTCCTCGACGGCCTGGCAACGCTGCGGCGGAGCGAAGGCCGGCGAGCGCTCAGCGTCAGTTGGGGAGCGATCGCCGACGTCGGCGTCGTCGCCCGGCATGCCGCGACCAAGACGCACCTTCGGAGCCTGGGCATCCGACCGATGCCGGCGCGGGCGGCGCTCGGCGCACTCGAAACCGCGCTCGCGAGCGACCGCGCCGCGCTGTGCGTCGCCGACATGGATTGGGATCGCTGGGTGCAGAGCTTTCCGGCGACTCCCTGGAATCGGCTCGAGCCCCTGGTCACTCGAGCCGCGGAGAGCGAGGCGCGCACGGGAATCCGCGACGAGCTGCTCGCGCTGGAAGCGGAAGCCCGTGCCGAGCGCGTGCGCGCGCTCACGTGCAGCGCAGTCGCGACGGTGTTGAAGGTAGACGAGAGTCGCCTCACCGGCAGCACGTCGTTGCAAGCGCTCGGGCTCGACTCGCTGATGGCCGTGGAGCTTCAGAACGCGCTCGAAAAGGCCGTGGGAGTCGCCGTGCCGAGCATCGAGCTCCTCGCTGGAGGTTCCGTGGACGAGCTCTCTGCGCGCATCGTGCAGCGACTCCTCGCGAGCACGACGAACAGCGCGACCGCCGAGCAGAAGAGCGATGCCGTGGATCTGGAAGCGCACTTCCTCGCGCGCATCTGCGTGTCGCGCCCCTACTTCGACCTGTTCGACGTGTCGCTCGACGGAGATTGGGTCGAGGCCTGGGCGCACCCGGTCCCCCCGAACGAAACCGAGCTCGATCGGGTGAGCTGTGCCGAGGGCGCGCGGCATCTCGCCCTCGTCGGCTCCTGCGCGGTCAGTCGGCGCTGCCCCGTTCCCGGAAAGGTCTATTACCCCGTGCGGACGGCGGAGTACCAACCGATCGGGAGCGAAGAAGCGCCGCTTCCCAGACCTCACGGCGTCGAAGTGCTCGACAAGGTGCGGGTGCGCGCCCGATGCGTGGAGTTCGACCTCCGCAACTCGCGCGCGGTCGCGGAAACGGAGCTCTGGACGCCCGACGGCACGCTGCTCCGCGCGCTCCGCGTCGAATACCACGTGATCCCCGAGCAAGCGTTCAAGTCGCTCTTCCGACGGCACGCTCGCGACACCGCCGAAGATACGGGAGAGAACCCGTACCTCGATCCGGTCTCCTTGCCGGAGGTGACGGAGAAGCACGGCGTGTACAGCGTCGACCTCGGTCGCGTCGAGCCAAGCCAATGCCTCGGTCATTTCCGCGGCTACCCGGCGCTTCCGGTATCGATCATGACGCGCCAAGCGACGGCGCTCGTCGCCGAGGCCGCGCGAAGGCGACGGCGACTCGGGCAAAAGCTCCGGGTTACCGTCCTCACCGGCAGGGCGGAAACGTACTCGTTCGCGTTCGCGGGAGATCGCGTGACGCTCCACGCGCGCTGCCTCTCGAGCCGCGACGACGGCACGCGCGCGCTCTTCGCGTGCGACGTCCGCAGCGGGGAGCGCCGTGTGGCGACGTTCGAGCTCGAGGTGCTCGAGCAGCTGGCCCGCGACTCGGGAATCCAGCTCGTGGCTGGACAGCAGGACTCGCCGGCGAAGGCGAAGCTCGGTCGGACCGGCTGAGGCTCAATCGAGGGCGACGCCGCGAGACGCGTTCGACTCCGTCTCGCGGTCTCGCCGCGAATAGGACCCCCACTCCGACCATTCGATGTCGAGGTCCACGTCGCACGGACCGAGCACACGTGGCTTCACGGTGCCCTGCAAGTCGCACCACTCGAGCAGCCCTTCCACGACACCCACCTGATAGCTGTCGGCGAAGTTCCATACTTCGCGCAGCTGGAGCACCGCACGCCCCGGACCCGCGTTGGTCACGACCGCGTTTCCGGGGCGCAGGCTGATCTGGTACCCCTTCGACACGCACTTCAAGGCGATGTCCCAGCTGCGCCCCACGGTGCCCATGATCACCCCACCCACGATCGAGCTCGCAAACGTCGGGATGGCCAGCTTCCCGAGCGACACCAACGCGGAACGGATTGGTTGAGACGGATAGAGCGTGACCGCCGCGTCGAGCAACAGCTCCATGTACTGGCGCAGGGGATAGTCTCGGAATGCCTGCACGCGAAAGTCCGGTCGACGAACCTTCCGCGCATCGAGCGCGTCGAGGATGCCCGCAACATACATCCCTTTGACCGTATGACCTGCCGGCGTCCGGTCGATGTGGCCCACGAGATCCGCAAGGTCGGGCTTCTTCAGCGCCAGGGAGCGAGCATTCTTCAACTCAATCATTGGTGCAAAGTTCCTCAGGTCCCGTCTTCGACCATACGGGTGCTGGCAACAAAGTTAAGAGGGCAGCCACCTCCCGAACACAAAAAGCTCCTCCCCTCGCCTTTTCGCACTTCACCACACAGCCTCCACCCGCTCCCCAGGCCTTCGAGCCGCCCCATCGAGCGCCCTCCCGTCGTCCAGGCACACTCCACTGAGCCGAACAGCCGCTGCGGTGGGCTCACCCGTGCGTCGCGAGCTGGGGCGACGCGCGAATGACAGCGCTCGTTGGCGCTGTCCATCGAAGCACATCTGTGTCATTCTACCGTCGCGAAACCCGAACGCACTGGCTACGGCGCCGACATTGCCCGTCGCGTGGTGGGCATCAGCTACCGCCAGCTCGACTATTGGGACAGGACTGGTTTGGTTCGTCCCTCCGTGAAGCAAGCCAGAGGGAAGGGATCGCGTCGTGTTTACGCATTCGAGGATTTGGTGGAGCTTCGCGTCATTGCGAAGCTTCTAGCACTCGGCGTATCCCTCCCCGCCGTCGGGAAGGCGGTTCGCCATCTACGCCAGAACTTCGCGAACCTCGCGCGACCACTCGCGCGGTTGGCACTCGTCGTCGCCGGAAAGAGAATTCTCGTCCGAACGAGCGACAGCAAACACCTCGTCGACGCCACGGCCGAAGGCCAGCTGGTGTTGACCTTCGCCGGAGCACCCATAGTGGACACGCTCCGAGACAAAGTCACGGAGCTCGGAACCCCGAGGAGACTGAAGGTCAACGTATCTGGGCGAACCTTCATCGCCGTGTTGACTTCCGATCTCGCTGCGGGCGGTTACACGATTGAAGTCCCTGAGGTTCCTGGCGTTATCACCGAGGCAGATTCTGCCCAACCTCGCGCTCCCCCGCTCGCTGACGACCACCACAGACAAGCGGGCGACTCAGCGCGACGCGAACAGCCATTCGAGGAGGAGGACGGCTCCGAGGATGAGGAGGAGGGGCGTCAGGATCCAGCCGAGGACGGTGCGCCAGGCGGGGCGGAGGGAGCCGGCGCCGGAGCGCGCACACGGGCGGCAGACGGCGAAGGTGGTGACGCCGCCCTCGGTGAGGACGCAGCAGTCGCCGCACAGGGGTTTGTGGCAGCGAGCGCACGGGCCCACGGCGAGCGCGCCGCAGGAGAAGCAGCGCGCGTCGCCGCCATCGCCGGAGACGAGGAGCTCACCCACGGAGAGCGTGCCGGGGCGCGACGCGGACGCGGCTCACTTCTGCTCTTCGGGCGCGCCTTCGGGCTTGCCGAGCAGCTCGGGCAGCGCGCTCGCGGGGCGCCGAGGCGGGCGGTGCTCTCGAGGTGGTGGACGAGGAAGGCGCGGTTGTCGAGCACGCTCAGGTTCTGCAGCTCGAGGGCGCCGATGCGATCGGCGGGCGTGAACGGCGCGTCCTCGACGCGCTCCATCGAGAGCTTTTCGGGACCGTAGGCCATGTATTCGGCGCGGGTGTCGAGCAAGGTGTAGTCGTCGCCGCGGCGCAGCTCGAGCCGGACCGAACCAGTGACGCTCGGAGCCTCCCAGCGCGTGAGCGCATCTTTGAGAAGCATCGCCTCCGGGTCGAACCACTTGCCCTCGTAGAGGATGCGGCCGAGCCGGCGCCCGAAGGAGAAGTAGAGGTCGAGCGTGTTCTCGTTGTGGATGGCGGAGAGGAGGCGCTCCCACACGATGTGGAGCAACGCCATTCCCGGCGCTTCGTAGATGCCGCGGCTCTTCGCGTCGATGACGCGGTTTTCGATCTGGTCGCTCATGCCGAGCCCGTGACGACCGCCGATGCGGTTCGCCTCGAGGAAGAGCTCGAACAGCGACGGAAAGCGCCGACCGTTGATGGCGACGGGATAGCCTGCCTCGAAGTCGATCGTGACTTCTTCCGGCTCGATCACGACGTCGCGTCGATACGGGGCCACCCCCATGATCGGCTCCACGATGCGCATGCTGGTGTCGAGCCGCTCGAGATCCTTGGCCTCGTGCGTGGCGCCGAGGACGTTGGCGTCGGTGCTGTACGCCTTTTCGACGCTCATCGTGTACGGCAGGCCGAGGCCGTTGAGGTACTCGCTCATCTCCTTGCGGCCGCCGAACGCGTCGACGAACGCCTGGTCGAGCCACGGCTTGTAAATCTTGAGCTCGGGGTTCGTGAGCACGCCGTAGCGGTAGAAACGCTGGATGTCGTTGCCCTTGTGCGTGCTGCCGTCACCGAAGACGTGCACGCCGTCTTCGCGCATCGCGCGGATGATGGCGGTCGTCGTGACGGCGCGGCCGAGCGGGGTCGTGTTGAAGTACTTCTTGCCGCCGCTCGAGAGGTGGAAGGCGCCGCACTGGATCGCCACGATGCCCTCGCGCACCAGCGCCTCCCGGCAATCGACCAGGCGCGCCTTCACCGCGCCATGCTGGAGCGCAATCGGGGGAATGGCCGACGGATCGGACTCGTCGGGTTGGGCGAGGTCCGCGGTGTAGGCGTACACCTCGATGCCCTGGCGCGCGAGCCACGCGACGGCGCAGCGCGTGTCGAGCCCTCCGGAGAAAGCGATGCCGATGCGGGTGCCCCGCGGGGGAAGCGAGCGGTAGATGCGGCTCATGGCGGGCCTTGCGTAGCACGGCCGCCCGAACCACGGGAAGCGCACGAAAGAACCCGCGACATCGCAGAGCCTTCGCGGGGTGCGGGCGCCCCGGTGCCTCGCGGGTCGCGCACCGAGCGTCGGCGTCTCGCCGTCGGAGGCTCCGGCCGGACTCCGCTGGCAACGCCTCCCGGCGCCTGCGAAACGGCAGGAGGAACGAGCGTCTGAGAACGCGCGGCCGTCACGCGGAGCTCCCCGCACGCGGAGGCGCCCATCCCCCGGTGCGGACGGGCGGTGCGTGTCCCCCCTCGCGCAGCGACGTTCGGCCGCCGAGCGTCGAACCGAGATGTTCGGCAGCCGAGCGTCGAACCGATCCGCGTTCGGATAGCCGAGCGAAGCGAACGCCGCCCCTCGGCGCCCCGGCTCGAACGCAGACCGTGGTGCCGCGCACGAGCCGGGCCAGCGCCGATCGAGGGCGCCGGTAGCGATGGGAGGGTTACAACGACTTCAGGAACTCGATGAGATCGGCGCGTTCCCGCCGCGTGAGCTCCAGGGTGAAGTGCTGGTCGAAATGGTCGACCACGTCCTCGAGCGTGGCGAAGCGGCCATCGTGGAAGAACCCGCCTTTCACGCGGGTGAGCATGCCGCGCAGCGGCGGCGGCCGATAACCGCGATTCGGGGATCGATCGGCTTGGAACGAGTCGATGCCGATGGCCTGCGCAGGAACGCTGGCGTGACCCGGCAGCGAATAGAGCGGCGGCACGTGGCAGTTGGAGCAGCGCGCCTTGCCGGTGAACAGCGCCTCACCGCGCTTGGCCGCCACCTTGTCGTAGAAACCGCGGGGCGGCGGCGGGGCTTCGAGCGATTCGACGTAGGTGAGGAGCGCGGCGAGCTTCGGCGTGACGCGATCGGGATCGTGGCGCACGCGGCTGAAGCCGTTTGCGGCCGCGATGGGGAACTGGGTCTCGTCCGCGAGACGCCGATCGGAGAACACGCCCTGCCCCCACATCTCGAGATTGATGACGAGCGGAACCCACGCGCTCATGCCGCTGAAGCCGTTCCACGTCATCAACCCGACTCCCTGCAAGTTGAACAGTGGCGGGATGAGCACCGCGGCCGGGCCCCCATCGGGGCGCGTCGCCTTGCCGTCGAGGTGGAGGAACGCGTCGAACTTGCCGGGACCCCAACCGTTGAGCACGTTGCGAACCGCGTCGTCGGGGAGACCGAGCAGGTCGGTGAACGGGGAAAGATCGGGGGCCGCCGCGACGATCGCGCCCACGTTCAAGTCGCGGTTCGGCCAGCCGTCGAGGCGCCGCCCGATACCCGGCGCGAAGCTGTCGTCGACCACCGAGTGGCAGAGCGCGCACTGAATGCCGATGCTCTCGAGCGTGCCCGATCCGTCGAAAAACCCGGTCACGCCGACCACGGCGTTGAGCTTCAAGAGCGCGAGCGTGGTCGCCGGATCTTCGAGGTCGACCCGCCCGCGCCGCAGCTGTTTCTGCAGCGACTGCGGGAGCGCCTCGACGTCCACCTTGAGACCGAGGGCGAGCGCCGTCGCCGGACCGATTCCGGGGCCGATACCGCCGTTCGCCTCACCGGCGATGGCTTTGTGCAGTCCGAGCTTTCCACCCCAGAAGGCTTCGTCGCCGAACGTCTCGTAGCGGAAGGTGTGCCGTCCCTCGCGAATCTTCTTCTCGAGCGCGCGCACGACGGAGTCGTCGTCGTGCCGATGCTCCGGATGTTTACCGTAGCAGTCGTCGTCGTGCCGATGCTCGGGATGTTTACCGTAGGCCTCGCCGACCAAACCGACGTCTTCCTCGTCGTCGACCTCGAGCGCGTCGCCGCAAGCAACGGCCAATGACACCGCCGCGAGCGTCGTGACTCCGAACGTCGCCGCCAAAAGCCCCGAACGCCGCGCCACCGTGCGTACTTCTTTCATGACTGTCCCTCCAAACGTTGCGACCAACGCCCATCCCCGGGCGGTTGGCGAGCTCAGCCCCCACCCACGAGGGAGAGAGCCCGAGCCTTTCTCGAATACCGAATTTTGGACTCCGCGTAAATTGCTTTACCACCGACACACCCGGCTCACCCCACCGGATAGAAGCGATTCGGGTGTCGTTCTCACGACCGTTGCACCACAAATCACCGAAGAAGTCGCTCGAAACCCGAGGAGCGGACGGCGCCGGCGTCAGCTCGAAAGGCATCCCTTCCTGGATTTTTTCCCATGAACGCGCGCACAGAGTCGCGGCGCGCCCCGTATTTCTCCCCATGAACGTTCGCGCAGAGACAAGAACGCCCCTCGCCGATTTCGCGCAGAGACGAAGAAAGGACGCCCTCGCCGAGGACGAGAACGCCCTCGTCGATTTCCTCCCGTTCGCGTGGAGACGAGAAACGCCTCTCACCGAGTTTTCTCCCGTTCGCGCGGAGACGAGAAAAAAGCCCCTCACCGAGTTTTCTCCCGTTCGCGCGGAGACGAGAACGCCTGCCGGTTCCTTCCGTAAACGTTCGCTCGGAATCAGCAGAAGCTGCGCCTCGTGAGCGCGCTGCAGGGCGCCGAACCGAGTGTCCGCAGGGACGAATCTCAGGCAACTCAACACGAGCTCGGCCCGGCACGAGGCCCGAAAAACGCTCCCGCCTTCTCCCAACGAACGCTCGCGGGGAACCGAGAAGCACTCCCGTATTTCTCCGACCCTTCCCGCGGAATGGGGATGCCCCCCACACGAGCAGCCGCCGCTGCAGGCCGTTTGCTGGTCGCGAATACCGGGCGGTTACGGCGCGACCACGCCGACCGTGATCACGGTCTCGGGCGGCAGGAGCACGGGCGCGTCGTCGCCTTGCTGCTGGAGCTTTCCGGAGCCGAGATCGACGACTTCGGTCGCCACTTCGATGGCCACGGTCGCAGGCTCGGTGGAGCGCAAGCCGAGATCGAACCCGGTGAGCGCCGGGATGACGGGCGGAATGTAGCCGACGGCGAGCACGTCCCGCGTCGAGTGATTGGCGAACGTGTGATTCACGTAGACGAGCAGCGGATCCTCCTCCTCGTCGGCACCCGAAAGACCGCTCGGAGGATTGGCGACCATGTTCATGACCGTGGCGAGGTCGCGCGCGAGCTCGTCCATGTCGTCGAACGTGAAGACGCCGTGGACGCGCGAGGCCGGGCCCGCCCCCTTCCCCTCGAGACGCAACCGCGCGTGGATCCCGCTCAGGTTCGGAATGGCGCCATCGTCGTCGGCCACCATCAGGCCGGGATAGTACCGCGCGAACTCGTTCCAAGGGTCGATCAAGACCTCGATGACGTGCGTGCGGTCGTCGAGGTTGGTGAGCGTGAACGAGAGCTGCACGCGGATGTCGTCGAGCGTGACCCACGGCGCCCGCTCGAACGGCGCGACCGCTCCGTTCGACAGCGCCGCGAGCTCGGCGCTGCTCGGCGCGAGCACGGGGATCGGAACCGAGCGGCGCGCCTCGAAGAGCTGCGTCTCTCCGTCGTCGTACGCGGGGGCAACCTCCGAGTGGAGCGCGAGCTGCACGATGGGCAGCGTGCGCTCTTCGGCGGGCGCGCCGCACCCGAGCGCCGCGAACGCCGCGAGAATGCCGGCTCTGCCGAGCCGCCGCGCAAACCCGTTCCCGATCATCGCTTGCTCGGACGGAAGACGAACGGGAAGCTGCCGTTCGTCGGCAAGTCTGCCGTCGGAAAACGCAGACGCGAGAACTGCCGCGTGAGGCAGCCTTCCACGCGGGGATTGTTCAGCGAGGAGTTCGAGATACTGACGCTCGACACCGTGCCTCCGGGGCTGATGCTGAACTGCACGCCGACGTTGCCCTTGAGATTGGGATCGCGACCGAGCGCGATCTCGTAACAGGCCTGGAACGCGCCCATGCGCGAGACGACCACCCGCCGGATCTGTTCCGGCGACAGCCCTTGACCGGGGCGAGCCGCCGCTTTGCCAGCGACGCGGCGCTCGCCGCTTCCGCCTTCGCCAGGGCCGGTTCCGCCGCCCCGCCCAGTTCCGCCCAGGCCGCGGCCGCCCGGGCCACCCTTTCCCGTACCGAGCCCGCCACCCACGCCCACGCCGAAGCCGGTGTCGAGCGTGCCGGCGCCGAAGGGAACGCCCGTATCCGCCGTGCCACCGCCGCTCGCCCCGCTGCCGCGCAAGCCGAGCCCCATGCCTTGACCGAGGACGAGGTTTTCGGAACGCAAGCCGCCGAGAGCGTCGGCGACGGAGCTGATCGTGCTCAGCGTCTTCTTCAC
>QGUH01000853.1 GCA_003242355.1 Pseudomonadota bacterium | reverse complement strand
GATCAAGGACGTGGACGTCGACGAGTGGAGCGTGAACTGAACCAGCGAGCCACCTGTGCTCGGTGGCTGGTTCCGGAGGAGGAGCGCCGCTCGGTTGGCCGAGCGGCGTTCTTCGCCGTTTTTGCGATCGTGAGTCCCGTACCCCGTCACCGAGCTGCTCGGGAAGCAACGGTTCCCGGTAGCCCGGCCCGAGACAGCCTCTGGCGCCATCAGCGGCGGCGGCCGCGTTTTTTTCGTCGGGGTCGCCGCGCCCGCCGGCGGCCGCGCTTGCGAGTAGGGAATGCGAGGGCGAAGTCCTCGTCCTCCGGCGGATCGCCCCAGAGGATCTCGACGAGCTCGACGAGGTCCTCGTCGTCGAGGCACGCCGGACCGCGAACGAACGAGGCGAGCGAGATCCGGCCATCGCGAAAGGCACGGACGTGCTCGACGATCACTCGTGTCCGCGCGACCTCGTGCTCGGTGTCGGCGAGGAACGTTTTCAGAGTGCAGGTGGCTTGCTGGAGCTGCCAGAGCTCGCGCCCGAGCTCGCCCAACTGCGCGCGCAGGTCGACCGTGGCGCGTTCGAGCACCGTCTGGCGCGGCTCGTTCTCGACGCCCGTGCTCGGATGAGCGGCGGAATACGTTTCGATCGCGATCTGGTGTGCCGGCTCGCCGCCTTCGAAGGCGTGCGTCCCTTGCTTCCGGGCGTGGAGGCGAAACGCCCCGTTGATTTCGCGAAGCACGGACTCCAGATACACGTCCGTAAGCCCCAACGATTCCAGGGCTACCGTTTCGAAGAAGCCGTCTTCCTCCAAGGCTTGGCGAACCAGGCGCACTTGTCTGCGCGCGCGCATCGACAGATGCTCTCTCGCGAGCACCTCGTCGAACAGCGCGGCCGTTTCCGCGACCAGCACCGCGCGTTCCTTCAGGAGAGGCGGGAGCTTTTGCAGGAACTCGCTCGTGGTGGCGACGGCGACCGCGCGGGCCCGCGTGACCGCCCGCCGTTTCTTCTCGAGCTTGCAGACGAGGCGATCCCGTTTCGCGAGCGGTGCCGGAAGGCGAACGGAAGCGGAGTGCCGATCGAGGGCGGGCTCGAGCGGGACCTGGAGCGCAGTGCTCCCGTTCGCGGAGGGAGAGGGGTGCCGGATGGCCATGTTCTCGCGTCCAGAACGCTCGTCGGTTGACGGATCGGCGTCCCGGACTCCTTTCGTTTGGGGGCTCGGTCTCGCCCCGCCGAAGGGACTTCGGGGGAGGAGGGAGCCATGCCAACGCCCCCGTCGGCCGCTCGCGGATGTCAGTTGCTTCGTGTTCGCGGATCCGACGGCGTGCGAGAACGCCCGGAACGACGACGAGATGCGCCCTCATCGCGGAGGAATGGACGGACAACGGCGAGCTCAGGCGGGGGGAGCGCACGGACCGGACCTTGGCCCGACGCCGCGAAAGCCCCGCTTGCGGGGATCACGCGGTGCGGCTAGCGTTTGCCCGTCGCTCGGGGCGCGGTCCCTGGACCGCTGAGAAGCACCCGCGGAACCTGATCCGGTTCGCACCGGCGTAGGGAAGCGACGCACGAGGCTTGGCTCGGCGTTCGATCCGCACCCCGGCGACGGTGAGGAGAAACCCGATGACCCGAGCCCTTCCCCTGCACGGAGCCCACAACCCCTCGAGCCGTGGCGTCGGCACGAATCCCGGCTCCTTCGCGCGTGCTGCCGACATCGGCGGCCCGTACACGTTCTCGTCGCCGGACACGCCCGGAATGCCGCTGCCGAGCGACAAGACGGCGTGGGATTTCCTTCCGGAGGGCTGGCGTCGCGAGGGCGACCGCGCCGTGGCGCCGCAGGGATTTCGACCCGTCACGCAGCTCGAGCACGCGCGGCTCGGTATCGTGACGGACGCGATGCGCCGGGTCGCCGAGCGCGAGCCGCATTTGACGCCCGAACAAGTGCGCCTCGAGGTCGCCGCGGGCCGGATGATCATTCCGGCCAACATCAAGCACCTCGGAATGCGTCTCGATCCGATGTGCATCGGGCGCGCGAGCCGCACGAAAGTGAACGCGAACATGGGCGCCTCGCCCGTCTCGTCGAGCACCGAGGAAGAGGTCGAGAAGCTCCGCTGGGCCGAGCGCTGGGGCGCCGACACGGTGATGGACCTTTCGACGGGCGGCAACCTCGACGAGTGCCGCGCCGCGATCATCGCGAATGCGCGCGTGCCGATTGGCACCGTGCCCATCTACTCCATGATCGTCGGGCGCAAGATCGAAGACCTCGACGAGCGCACCATTCTCGACCAGCTCCGCCACCAGGCGAGCCAGGGCGTGGACTACTTCACGATTCACGCCGGCGTGCTGCGCGCGCATCTGCCCTTCGTCGAGAAGCGCGTCATCGGCATCGTGAGTC
This sequence comes from Pseudomonadota bacterium, assembly GCA_003242355.1. Taxonomy (GTDB): domain Bacteria; phylum Myxococcota_A; class Polyangia; order Polyangiales; family Polyangiaceae; genus PMG-095. The sequence continues at coordinate 350 of QGUH01000853.1, read as the reverse complement.
GCGGCGGCTCGTTGCTCGCCAAGTGGATGATCGTGCACGGGCGCGAAAACCCGATGTACACGCTGTTCGACGAAATCTGCGACATCATGCGCGAGTACGACGTCGCCTTCTCGCTCGGCGACGGCCTCCGGCCGGGCGGGCTCGCCGATGCGTCGGACGAGGCGCAGCTCCGGGAGCTCGAAACGCTCGGCGAGCTCACCGAGCGCGCCTGGCGCAAGGGCTGCCAGGTCATGGTCGAGGGACCCGGGCACGTCCCCTTCGACCAGATCGAATACAACATGAAGCTGCAGCGCAGGGTGTGTCATGGCGCGCCCTTCTACGTGCTCGGTCCGCTCGTGACCGACGTGTTC
>QGUH01000045.1 GCA_003242355.1 Pseudomonadota bacterium | reverse complement strand
CCTTCTTTTCGGGTTCCGCGCTCGCAGCGGGCTCGGGAGCGCTCGCCGCCGGCTCCGGCTGCGAAGCCGTCGCGGACGGCACAGCCTCCATCGTTTCGCTCGGCGCAGCGGGCTCGACGGCTGCCGGCGTGGGCTCGACCGGCGCCGCCGGCTGGATCGGCTCCCGTGCCACGGTCGGTTCCGCCGGCGGCTCCGGCGCAGGGCGCGTGGCGTAGAACGCGATACCCGCGGCGGCTGCCAACGCGACTGCGAGGAACAGGACTTTGCCACCACCGCCGGAGCTCGTTTCCTCCGCGGCTTGCGACGGAACCGCGCTCTTCTCTGCGCGTGTGGTCTCGCGCCGCGCTTTGGTGGGCGCGCGTCGCTTCGCGGTCTCCTCGGTAGCGCTGCTCGTCGTCGCGGCCGGCGATTCCGCCTTGGCTTCGGGCTTCTCGTCGCGCGCCGCCGGAGCAGGCGCTGCCGGCGCAGCCTCCTTCTCCGCGCTCGAATCCTCCGCATGCTCTGCCGGAGCCTTCGCTTCGGCGGCAGGAGGGCGCACCGTGATCTGCGAGTCCCGCTCGCCGCCTTCCTTGCCGGGAGCGCCGTTCGCCTCGCTGCTCTCTGCGTTGGAGCTCGCCTTCGCACCGGCGTCGGACTCCGCCGGCGCCGCCTTGGGGCGGTGCGTCGGGCGCTCGCCTTCACCTTCCGGTGGCGGAACGCTGTCGCGCGCGGCGGCCGCGAGCAACGCAGCGGCCTCCGCCGCTTTCCAGATCGTCGTCTGCGCTTCGGGATCCTCGCCGCTCTCCATGTCGAGGCGCATGGGGGCCGGTCGCTCGAGGTCGCGGAGCGGTGCCTTGGAAGAGGTCGATCCCGGGCTGGGCGCCGACGCCGAGCCCTTGGACGCCGGCCCGCCCTTGGACGCCGGCACCGACTTGGGGCTCAAGCTGCGCCCGGGCTCGGGACGCGGCACGGGACTCGGCGACGGGCGCTTGGACGCCGGCGTCGGCTCGCTCGGGCTCCCGGCTTGTCGCACGACGTCGGCAAGCAATTCGGAGGCTTGCCGCATCAACGTGCGATCCTCGAAAGGCGGCTCCGAGTCGCCGGAAAGCTTGGGAGGCGAGACCGGCCCGCTCGGCTTCGGCGCGCTCGCCTTCGGCTCGCTGGGTGCAGGCGCCGGGCTCGAGGGTGGGATCATGGCGCCCAGGCCGATGACGGTGGCTTTGTGCGGCGAGGTCCTTCGCGCCGCGGGAGGAGCCGGCGTCGCGCTCGGGCCGGGCGCCGCGGGCGTGCTCGAAACGCGTCCCGCCGTCCCCTGATCGAACGCATTGGAGTCCGTGCTGCGCGCCGCGACGAGCCGGTCGATGGTGCGCCGCGACTCCTCGTCGATCTTGATGAACTTGACGCCCATGCCCGCGGGGCGACTCTCCGTGCTCTCCGCGACTTCGCGCTTCCACACGACGCGCCCCACCCCCTGCATCACGCGCTTTTCGTCGGCGAGCTTCACCTCGAACTTGAGCAGGGTGCCCGGCGGAAACGGGGACGGAGTCTTGATGAACATGCCCCCGCGGCTCACGTCGTGCGAATGGTGCTCGATGAACTCGTCGAGCGTCGCGCTCTTGTACCGGACGGTCATCGAGAGCACCTTGGCGCGCGGGTCTTTGCGGGTATCCTGAGTCATGAAAACCTGTTCGGGGTCGGCCGACGGCGATTCCGGGTGAGCGCTGCTCCTGGGTTCGGACCCGAGCAGTATCGTAGCGGAGTGACCGGCGGTTTCCCAACTGTCGACACAACGGCGCGGCGTGTTGCGTGCGCGATGTAGGCGCCCCGTTCCCCTCTTCCGACGTGCACGGACCGAGGGACCGTCGCGACGACGATGTCCGCGGCGGTGGGCGGCAACCTCGATCCCGACAAGACGTCGATTCGTCCGGAGCCCTGCCGGTGAAAAGCCCCACGCGGCTCGCGAGGCCTCGCGAAAGCACCGGCCTATTGGCCGGTGCACCATCGCAGCCTCATTCGACTGGACCAAGAAGCCAGGCCTTCGGGTTCACACGAACGAGGATGGCGTGTCGAGAACCGTCGTCGGGAGTGCAGCCTTCGGCTCTTCGCGATTTCGATGTCGACGAACTCGGTCATGGAACCACCTCCGCCGCCCACCTAGACCGACGAACGGTTGGGCGAGGCCGAAAACGTGCGGAAGACAGCTCCGAACAAAAGCGCCCCGCGTCGGAAGGAGCCGACGGCACCCTCGAACAACGGTGGGGCGAAACGTCCGAGTTCCTGGCTTCGCCCTCCAACGGGCTCCCGCACCGTCGAACGGTACAAATGCCACGGCACGAACATCACGGTTCTTTCACCGACAACACCGGATGCCGACGATGATCGACGGCAGTTCCGGACGAACGGTGTTGCACGTGCCGACCACGTTTTGATGGTCAGTCGTAACAGCGTGTCACCCAGCTCTCGACACCATCCAATTCGCGTACCCTGAGCATTCCTCGAGAGCGACTACAACCAGGCAACGGAGGCTGCGGAACCCTGTCGGGGGAACGGGGACGTGCGAGCCTCCTATGAAACTCGACGCGGAAAGCATCGGAGCGTTGGTGGTCTCCAAGGCCGCTCGACGCGCAACGCGCATTGAACGCCCTCCCGTCTCGGGCCGTCGCGTCGCACTCCCGTTACCACCCGTGTGTCGGACGCTGGCGCGTGCCAAAGATCACGAGTGTCCGTGTGTCGGACGCTGGCACGTGCCAGACTGTCACGATGCCCTCACGTGAAACAGCGTGCCGACGATGATTTACGGGTGGTTCCGATTGACCGCTGTTGCACATTCCGAACGAAGATCGATCGTCGGTGCAACAGTGTGCCATTCGGAGCTCGCCAACCGCGCCGAGCAGCTCGACACTCCGGACCGACGGGCGGCTCCGGGAACCTCGGGCGGAGCGGGGCAACGCTTCGCCTCCCCCTCCCAGAGGACGAAGCGCCCGATCACCCCATCGGAACGTGATCATCGAGCGCGGCCTGCCGACTCGATCTTCCTGCATCGAGCCGGCAGGTCCGACTTTCCGAGGGTCGAGTCGGCGGGTCAGCGCATCAGAACGTGGTCATCAAGCGCAGCCTGCCGCCGGTCATCTTGTTCGCGAACGGCGTCGAGCTGCGGTCGTAGTGCCGGTAGTGCCCGTAGGACCCGACGAACTTGACGTAGAAGTTGTCCCACGGCTGGTACTGCAGGGCGAAAAAGCTCTGGAAATGCCGATCGAAGTCGTGCTGGCCGTAGTACGGGCTGGCCATATCGGCGTTGGGCGACAAGTTCTCCCACTTCGAATACAAGACGCCGCCGCCCACGAGGAACGACTCGATGACGCGCGCATTCAGGAAGCCCGCCACGCTCGTCACCGTGTTGCTCGAGGCAAGGTCGTAGACGCCCTGGAGATTGGTGACGTCCTCGAACCCCTGAGCGAAGCTCACGCCCGCCTCGAGGTACGGATCCAGCACGAGCTGGCCGGCGACACCGTAGCCGTTGGCCTCGATGTCCCAGAGCTTCCCCTCCTCTTCTTGCGGAATCGTCTTGGCGAGCTCGAGGCCGCCCTTCACCTTCACGATGCCGAGATCGACGATGGCGGAGGGGCGGAAGCCCGTACGGATCGACTGACCGAAGTTCGTCGATTCCGAGGAGCTCGCCCCGAACTCGCCGAGCAGCTCCAACCGCAACAAGTCGAACAGATAGACGTGGACGGCGTAACGACCCGCGCGGTTGTCCTTGCGATCCCAGAAGTAGGTCAGGCCGTAAGCCGGCTTCGGCTTGAACTTCTGATCCTCGATGGCAGCGCCCGTGCGCTCGAGGGTGTTCAAGTCGAGACCCATCCCGTAATGGTTGGCGATTTCCCAGCCCTGGAAGCGCCCCACGGTCAGGTCGAACACCTTCCACTTGCCGACCCGAACGTAGAGGTCGTCCGTAGTGCCGAGGACACCCGGCGTGGTGACCTGGTCACCCAACGCCACGAACTCCGCCTGGCCTTGCGCAAACCACCCTTCGGGCGTGCTGTAGGTGGGCGTGACGCGCAATACCGCACGCGACTGCATGGCGAGGCGCTTCACGTTCGGCGGCTGCGGCTTCAGCCCCGAGATGATCCGCGCATAGCTTCCGTCGGCCCACACGGAACCGGAAAGCCCCAGCCGGAGCCCTGCCCGACCGCCGACGGCGGGCATGTAGGGCCACTGCTGTCCGTGCATGGTCATCCAGAGCGAACCGCCCTTGATGCCGCGGATACGGTCTTCGGGATACGCCGATCCCGGCAGCAGCTCCACGCCAACGGCCGCGACGACCTCGTCCCGGTCGACGGGCGCCGCCGCCGGTTTGGCGGGCGCCGCGTCCTCCGCAGGAGCGGCGGAATCAGCTTCTTCCGCTGACTCCGCCCCCTGCTGCGGCTCTTCGAATCCCGGTTCTTCCTGCTCCTCCCCGCCACCCGCGGCCGGCGCAGCAGCTGCCTGGCCGGAAGCTTCGGTGGAGAGATTGACACCGCCCTCCTGAGCGAGGAGCGGGGAGGTGAGCGTAAGCGAAGAGACAGCGACGAACAGGGCGAGTCCGGGCCCAGAACCGTACCTTCGGAATCTCATCGTTCGTTCCAGTCAATCGATATCTACGAAACAGCGGACCGAGCCCGGAAATACCTCTCTCAGTCGTGGATGGTCAGCGTTCCCGAAAGCGTGAGGTCGGCGTCGGCGCCACTCTTTCCGACGAGGATCGTGTAGTCGCCGTTGTCGATCACCCAGTTTCCGTCCTTGTCCCCTTCCCAGCGACGGAGATCCTGGACGCGCAGGGGCAGCGTCGCCTTCACCGTCTGACCGGCGGGCACCTTCACCTTCGCGAAGCTCTTGAGCTCCTTGACCGGGCGCTCTCCGGTGATGCCTTCCGGCTTGGGCGGCGGCTTCACGAACAGCATCACGATCTCTTCGCCATCGACGGCGCTCGTGTTCGTGACGTCGACCGTCACGTTCACGATGCCCTTCTTCGTCACGTCCGTGCACGGGATCTGCAGATTGGAGTACTCGAAGGTCGAGTAGCTCAGCCCGTGACCGAACGGGAAGACGAGCTCGACGGGCGTCCCCGCGGCGGCGCGCCGATCGTACTCGCGGTAGCCGAAGAAGTAGCCCATCTCCGTCCGGAGCTCCTGGGTCTTGAAGGGGATCAGGTCCTCCTGCTTCGGCCAGGCGAGGGGCATCTTGCCGCTGAAGTTCGCCCCCTCGTGCGCGAAGAGGAGCTTGGCGTACGCGAGGCCAGCGCGCATGCCACCGTAACCAGCCCAGATCGTGGCCTGGTTCTGGTTGGCGTGGGTCAGCCACGGCAGGTTCACGATCGAGCCGGACTGGATGATGATCGCCGTCGGCTTGTTCAGATCGAGCACCTGGCTCACGAACTGATTCTGGTTCGCCGGAAGATCGAGGCTCGACCGATCGCCGCCGGCGGGAATGGCGTACTCCTCACCCTCGTCACCGGGGGTGAGCCCCACCATGACCACGACGAAGTCGGCGCCGGCAGCGGCCTCCACGCTGTTGCCCGAGGTCACGTTGGTCACGCCGTGGAGCGCTCCGATCTGTTGAATCCCCGCGAAGGGACCGACCGAGTGCGCCGGGTCGGCATTGACGCGGCTGCTGCCGCGATCGCCCACCGCGACGTCCGTTGCGAAATGGAACGTGTTCCCGGACTTGGGATACGTCGTGCTCACGAGCGTGAACGGCACGTCCAAGCCGACGACCGCGATGCTGGGCGTGCCCTTGATCGGCAGAACGGGCGCGTCCGGCGTTCCGTTCTTCAGGAGCACCGCCGACTTGATTTCTGCCTCCTCGGCGAGGTCGAGGTGCTTCTGGTTCGTCGCGATCGACGCGCCCTCGAGCTTCGACTCGGGCGGCTTCAAGCCCCACCCATCCGTGGCGTACGCCGTCTTGAACCGGAACTTCTGTTCCAGAATCCGGCCAGCGGACTGGTTGATGACGTCGACGTCGAGGGAACCGTCTTGCACGGCCGCGGGGAGCTGGCCGTAGTTGAGCGTCCAGGGAACCTCGATATCGAGACCCGCGATCGCCGCCTCGACCGCCTGCGCCTTCGCGGTACCCGGCTCGATCGGACCCTGGTCGCCCGGCATGGCCCACCAGTCCGAAATCACGAGGCCACGGAAGCCCATGCCCCCTTGCTCGAGCGGCCCCCGCAGAATCGTCGTGAGCAGATGCTGGTTCTGCGTGGACTTGACCCCGTTGATCTTGTTGTACGCCGCCATGATGCAGGCGACGCCGCCGTCCTGAATCACCATCTCGAAGTGGCGGCCGTAGATCTCGCGGAGCGTCTGCTCGGTCATGACCGCGTCCTGGTTGGCGCGATTCTTCTCGACGTTGTTGGCGGCGAAGTGCTTCGCGCAGGCAGCGACGAACTGCTGCACCCCGGCCGTGTACGCCGAGGCCATGCGACCCATGTGGTACATGTCCTCGCCGTACGTCTCCTGCGTGCGCCCCCAGTACGGGTGACGGATGATGTTCATGCAGGGCGCGAGGAGCATGTTGTTCAAGGAGGCCGCCGTCTCGTCACCCATGGCCTCGCCGAGACGCCACTCGAGATCCAGATCCCACGAGGCGCCGCGCGACGACTGCTGCGGGAACGCCGTGGAGAAGTTGTTCGCGTCCTTCGCCCGATTGTCCTGACCCGCGTCGAGGTTCACGCCGTGGCCGGCGTCACGGTACCGATAGCCGCGGATCGTCATGCCGCCCACGTCGACGTCGGGGCTGCGCTCGATGTCGTCGTAGTTCTTCGCCGTCCCGTCGATGCCCTGCATCTGGGCAATCTTCTGGGCGGTGTTCATGTTGGCGAGCAGTTGATCCACCGCCTGATCGCGCGGCGCCGTGTAGCCGGGCATCGTCTTCGGATCGAACTGCTGCGTCGGCGCGTCGCCACAGGACATGGGGGTCACCTCGCCGCCCGAGCCTCCGGCTGGCATGTTTCCGGTGCCGGCTTCGTTGCCCGCGCCACCCGGGCCGGGGCCAGGGTCGCTGCCTCCCGTCGTGGGATTGCCCGTGTTGCCCGTCCCGGCTTCGCCGCCGCCCGGACCCGTGCCTCCGCTTCCACCAGTCGACGTCTGACTCTGGCCTCCTTGCGAGGTACTGGTCATGCCGCCGGTCGTGCCCACGGAGCCGCCCGAGCCCGTCACGGATCCGCCTGTACCGCCGCCCATGGGATCCGTTCCAGGTGGGGCGGAATGCCCGCAGGCGACCACGGCCGCGACGAGGAACGCAGAGGAAAGCGGAGCGGAGGAGGTTCGGAACCGATGCATCATTGAATGGGACTCCTTCGAACAGTCGGTCAGCTTCCAGGAAGACGAGGCGTTGGGGCTGAGGTCTTAACCGCAACTACATCGGCGCGCCACGCGGAAAATGCGGAAAGCCACACCGCGCGCGCGCGCCCGAAACCCTCATCCACGAACCGCCCCTGAAGCACAACAGAAAACTTTCACCCATGCTGTCTCACGGCGAGGCATTCGATCTCCAGGGGCCCTTCGCGGTTGCGCCGTAGATTCCCGGAAGTCGCAGCACGGATCACGATGTCGATCAATTCGGCACACGCGAGCCGAGCACATCTCATGAAATGACGGGCGCGCGCCACTCGAATCGTCACGGAGCAGCGCGGCAAACCCAACCGCGAGTTCACCGCACGCAGGAAATGCGAAACGTGTGTTTTTTGCGAATGCCCGCCACCGGGGACATTCGTGTCCCCGGCCTGCCCGCTCGCGCCGATACCGGTGGACACAGCCGAATCGAAAGGCGAATCGTCCGTCGATTCGCGCTCGCTCCGCCCAACCGGGATCACGCTTTGAGCTTGTAACCGGTTCGGAAAACCCAGCCGATCACGACCAGGCACGCCGCCATGAACACGAGCGTCATTCCGATACTCACACCGACGCTCACGTCCGACGTCCCGTAAAAGCTCCACCGAAAGGCGCTGATCAGATAAACGACGGGATTGAAGAGCGCGACGTTCCGCCAAAAGGGCGGGAGCATGTGAATCGAATAGAAGCTGCCGCCGAGGAACGCGAGGGGCGTGATCACCAGGGCGGGAACGATTTGGAGCTTCTCGAAACCATCGGCCCAAATCCCGATCACGAACCCGAACAAACAGAACGTGACGGAAATCAACACCAGGATGGCGACCATCCACAGCGGGTGCACGATCGTGAAATCGACGAACAACCGCGCGGTCACGAGGATGATGGTGCCCAGAATCACCGATTTGGTCGCCGCGGCACCGACGTAGCCAATCAAGATCTCGAGTGTCGAGACCGGCGCCGACAAGAGCTCGTAAATCGTCCCCTGGAACTTGGGCAGGAAAATCCCGAACGAGGCGTTCGAGACGCTCTCCGTGAGCACCGAGAGCATGATCAAGCCGGGCACGATGAAGGCGCCGTAGCCGACGCCGTCGATCTCGGCCATGCGCGAGCCGATCGCCGAGCCGAACACGATGAAGTAGAGCGACGTGGAGATCACCGGCGAGGCGATACTCTGCATCAGGGTGCGCCAGGTGCGTGCGAGCTCGAAGACGTAGATGGCACGAATCGCGTGGACGTTCATGAAACCGCCTCCGCTCGTCACCCCTGTGCACGGCTGGGCGCGCCCCCAGGGCCGTCGACCGCGGCGCCCTCGGCGCGCACCGCCCCGTGCGTGCGGGGTGGCGCGTGCGCGTCGCGCATCAAGCCGATGAAGATCTCCTCGAGCGAGCTTTGCTTCGTGTGCAGATCCTTGAAGTCGATCCCGTGTTGCCCGAGTCGCCGGAGCAGCTCGGCGATCCCCGTCGCCTCACCCCGCGAATCGAACGTATAGACGAGTTGGGTTCCGTCGGCCGAGAGCTCGAGCCGGAGCGCCGCCAGCTCCGCGGGCACGGCCGGAAGCGGCTCCCGGAGCTCGAGCGTCAGCTGCTTCTGCCCGAGCTTCTGCATCAGGACGGCCTTGTCCTCCACCAGGATGATTTCGCCCTGCCGAATCACGCCGATGCGATCGGCCATCTCCTCGGCTTCTTCGAGATAGTGCGTGGTCAGGATGATGGTCACGCCGCTCTTCGCGAGCCGTCGCACCATGTTCCACATGTCTCGGCGGAGCTCGACGTCGACTCCGGCCGTCGGCTCGTCCAGGAACAGAACGCGGGGCTCGTGCGAGAGCGCCTTGGCGATGAGCACTCGGCGCTTCATCCCGCCCGAAAGGGCGAGAATCTTCGAATCCTTCTTGTCCCAGAGCGACAGATCCCGCAGCACCTTCTCGAGATGAGCGGCGTTCGGCGGCAGGCCGAACAAGCCCCGGCTGAACTTGACCGTGGCCCAGACCGTCTCGAACGTGTCGGTCGTCAGCTCCTGCGGGACGAGGCCAATGGTGGAGCGCGCCGCGCGGTACTCCTTCCGAATGTCGTGGCCATCGACGAGCACGGTGCCGGCGCTCGGCGTGACGATGCCGCAGATCACGTTGATCAGCGTCGTCTTTCCGGCCCCGTTCGGGCCGAGCAGCGCGAAGATCTCGCCGCGCCGAATCTCGAGGCTCACGTCTTTCAGGGCCTGGAACCCCGATGCGTACACCTTGGAAACACCAGACACGGAGACGATCGGCTGCGCGACGGTCATGCGTCCCTTTACCGTTCGAGGGAACGGAAGGTTTCGAGGGTTCGCGGGAGCGCGTCAACGCCGCTTTCGTCGGCCGACAGGCCGCACGGACCCCACGGCCGAGAGAACGGCAAACCCGTCTCCCGCGCGCCGAACGGCGGCGAGCACGGGCGCTCTCCCACCCTTACGCGAACGTGTCTTTCGCGCGCCGAACGGCGGCGAATACGGCGACGGGCTCGCTCGCCGCCCCCCGCTCCGCCATGCGGGCGCGAATCGTGGGGGCGTCGCAGCGCAAGAACGGGTTGGTCGCGCGTTCCTCGCCGATCGTAGAGGGAACCGTGGGCTCTCCCCGCGCGCGCGCGGCGCGAACCCGCTCGAGCTTGTCGCGCACGGCCTCGTTGTCCGGCTCGACGTGCGCGGCGAACTCGAGGTTCTTCAGCGTGTACTCGTGACCGCAGTACACCTTGGTCGAAGGCGGCAACGCAGCGAGCTTCTCGTTCAAGGAGGCGTGCATCTGTGCCGGCGTGCCCTCGAAGAGCCGCCCGCACCCCGCGACGAACAACGTGTCGCCCGTGAACACCGCGTCCTCGAGCCGATAGGCGATCGCCCCCAGCGTGTGCCCGGGCACGTGCAGCGCGCGAAACGCGAACCCCGCGTGCTCGCGCTCGTCCCCATCGTCGAGCAGGTCCGTGATTCCGGGAATGCGCGTCGCGTCCGTGCGCGAGCCGAACACCGCGATGCCGGGAAACGCGCGCAGCAGCGCCTGGTTGCCCCCCACGTGGTCGTGGTGGTGGTGCGTACACAGAATCCCGGCGAGCTCGAGCCCCAGGCGCTCGAGCGCCGCGCGCACCGGCTCTCCCTCGCTCGGATCCACCACCAGCGCCCGCCGGTCGCCGCTCCGCGACACGACGTACGCGTAGTTGTCCTTCAGGCACGGAACGATCTCGATCGTGACGCCCACCCGCCCAGACTAGCAGCAGCGGCGGGCCCAGCGCGGGCCGGTCGCCGGCCCGAACGCCCCGCCGCGGCGCTTTTCGCCCGGTCGCGCGCTCGCCCCGCCAAAGTGCGCGCCGCGCTTCCCTGAAGGCGCCTGGTGCGCTAAGAGAAGCCCCCCTCGCGCCACTAGCTCAGCTGGATAGAGCGTCGGCCTCCGGAGCCGAAGGTCAGTGGTTCGAATCCACTGTGGCGCGCCGAGGACTCAGCGCTCTCGTCCTCCCCCTTCCGCCGGCCCGTTCCATTCAT